>DATART010000004.1:0-21449 GCA_036264035.1 Thermoanaerobaculia bacterium
GGGAGTTGGGAGTGGGAGAAATGATTTGGTTGTGGATTCTCTGTCCTCATACTCCCACACCCAACTCCCCACCCCCCACACCCGCAAAGCATCATGACCCGCCTGGCCTGCTTCTACGTCCCGATGTTCGTCCTCGCAGCGCGGCTTCGCAGCGAGCCCGATCTGCTCAACGAGGCCGTCGGCATCGTCGAAGGCAGCGGCAGCAGCGCACACATCGTCGCGGCGACGCGCCGCGCGCGAAAGAAGGGAATCCAGCCCGGCCAATCGTTGGCGCAAGCGCGCTCGCTCATGCCGAAGCTCATCGCCCGCGGCCGCGACTCCGAATGCGAACGCACCGCGCAGGAAGCGCTGCTGGAAGTGGCCGAAACGTTTTCTCCGCGCGTCGAAGATGCGGGAGAAGGGGTCGTCTTTCTCGATGTCACGGGGATGGAAAGACATTTTGCTGATGATGGGAGTGGGGGGTGGGGAGTGGGGTGTGGGAGCGAAGCCATAACCGACGATAAGGGTTCTCTCTCCCACACCCCACACCCAACTCCCCACTCCCCCGCCCCGGAGCTCCGTCTCGCCCGTGCGGCGCTTCGCGCATGCGACGCCATCTCCCTCCCCGCCCGCGTCGGCATCGCTGCCAGCAAGCTTGCGGCGCGTGTCGCGGCGGAGCTGCCAAAATCGCCGACCGTCGTCGCGCCGGGCGAGGAGGCGACCTTCCTCGCGCCGCTGCCTCTGACGCGTCTTTCGCCCGAGCTCGAAGCGGCGGCAATGCTGCAGCGCTTCGGCCTCGCATCGATCGGCGACCTGGCCAAACTTCCCGAGAGCGAAATCGCCAGCCGTCTCGGCGAAGTCGGACGCGAATTGCACTGGGCCGCGCGCGGCATCGATCCGCGTCCGCTTATGCCGCGCCCGCTGCCGCCCGAATTCCGCGAAGGGATGGAGCTGGAGTGGCCGCTGGTCGCGCTCGAACCGTTCCTCTTCATCGCCAACGCCGCGCTCGACCGGCTGTCGAAGCGGATGGAGATTCAGGGCTTCGCCTGCAAGCGGCTGGAGTTCACGCTCACGCTCGATCCCGAGGGGTACGACGCGCGCGGCATCGACCTGCCGGCGCCGACGCGCGACGTCAAAACGATGCTGACGCTGATGCGCCTCGACCTCGAGAAAACGCCGCCCGGCGCGCCGGTGGTGGGCTTCTCGTTCGTTGCGCATCCCGACCGTCCGCGCCGCGCGCAGCTTTCGCTGTTCGGTCCGAGCGCGGTCTCGCCGGAGAAACTCGCCACGACGATCGCGAAGCTCGTCTCCATCCTCGGCGATGGCCGCGTCGGAATGCCGATGACCGTCGACGGACATCTTCCCGAGCGATACGCGATCAACGTCTTCTCACCCCCTCCGCCGCCGGACATGAAACGGACGCCGGCACGCGCGCGCGGCTTGCTCGCCGTGCGCACGTTCCGGCCGCCGATTCCGATCGAAGTAATCACGCGCCAAGCCGAAGGCGATGACGTGCAGATCGCGTCGATCCGCAGCATCGCCGATTCCGAGGCTCCATCTCCCGCTGCCAACTCGCGAAACCGCGTTGAAGTGGGAAGCAAGATCGAGATTGGAGGCACGGTCCGCATCTGTTCCGGTCCGTGGCGGATTGAAGAAGGGTGGTGGAGCGAACGTCCCGACATTCGCGAGTACTGGGACGTGGAGCTCGATCGCGGCGGCGTTTATCGCGTCTTCCGCGGCGGCGCGGAGTGGTTTGTCGATGCCCGATACGAAATATAGGTGACCGATGAAAGACATCCAGGGACGTGCGTTCGATTTTGCCTGCAGCGTGGTTCGTCTTTATCGCACCACCACCGCCACGAAGACTGCCGAGCCGATGCTCGGCGAGCTGCTTCGCTTCGGCCTCTCGATCGGATCGATCCTGGAAGAGGCCGAGTCGATCCACGACAAAGCGGACTTCATCGCCCGCTGCCGCGTCTCACTCCGCGAAGCCCGCAAAACGCTCTACTGGCTCCGCCTGCTCGACGCGACGCGAACGATCAAGTCGCCGCGGCTTGCACCGTTGACGAAAGAAGCGAGGGAGATCGTCGCATCGCTGTCGGCAATTATCAGGAACGCTAACTTGCCAAAGTGACTACTGGATGTAGAGAAAAGCTGAATGTTGAATGTTCAATGTTGAATGGAGGGTTCGATGGCTGATCAGTCGATCCATGATCGTTCGTACGAATTTGCCTGTCGCGTAATCCGGCTTGTTGATTACATCGGCCGGAAGTCGCTTGTACTAAGAACAGTCGCGCGGCAAGTTCTCAGATCTGCTACGTCGGTGGGCGCGAATCTCGAAGAAGCAAGCGCCGCGCAGAGCAAACCCGATTTCATCTCGAAGTGCAGCATCGCTGCGAAAGAAGCGCGGGAGACGCGCTACTGCTTGCGCCTTCTCATCGCAGCAAGGGGTGTGAGCCACGAGCGGCTAGCTCCACTAATTGAAGAGTCGAATCAGCTCATCGCCATCCTGACGGCGATCATCAAAAAGGCCGGCACCTCTCCCAACCGCGGTCATTCAACATCCAACATTCAACATTGAACATTCAACATTTCCGTCTTCCATCAGGCGCGAGGAAGGAACGCGCTCGCAAGCGTCCGTGGCATATCGTCAAGTCGCCACGCCCGTACGCCGAGATGCGTGCCGCATCCGCATTTTCCTTCCTGGACGGTGCGAGTCTGCCGGAGGATCTGATCTTCAATGCCGCGCAGAAGAACATTCCGGCGATGGCGCTGATTGACACCAATGGTGTCTACGGTGCGCCGCGGTTTTATGGCGCGGCGAAGAAGGCGGGAGTGAAGGCGATCGTTGGCGCCGAGGTGGTCATCGACAACGATGCGCCGGTCAAAGGGCTGAAGCTCACGCGAATGGATGCGGCGCGCTCGAATGCGCGCGAGGCCCGGCTCACGCTGCTCGTCGAGAATCACGACGGATATCGAAATCTCTGCAGGCTGTTGACCGCTGGAGCGCTGAATCGGCCGAAGGGCGAAGCGCGATTCACGTGGGAGCTCATCGCGCAACACGCGGCCGGATTGCACTGCATCACCGGCGGTGATGAAGGGCCGCTCGCGCATGCGTTGGTGAAAGGCGGCATCGTCGAGGCCGAAACGCTGCTGCATAAGATCAGCGGCATGTTCGATGGCCGCACGCACGTCGAGTTGCAGCGACATCATCGGCGCGACGAAGAGCATCGCAACATCGCGCTCGTCGACCTCGCGCGGCGTTTTCGGCTGCCGCTCATCGCCACGAATGGCGTGCGCTATGCGCGGGCCGAGGACAAAGAGATGCACGACATCCTCACGTGCGTGCGCGAAGGGCGCAATGTCGACAACGCCGGGCGGCTCCTCGGCGTGAATCGCGAGCGGTATGTGAAGAGTGCCGATGAGATGGCCGCGCTCTTCGCCGATCTCCCCGAGGCGCTCGATGGCGCCTGGACGCTGGCCAACACGCTCGACTTCACACTCGCAAACCTCGGCTACCGCTTTCCCGACTATCCATTGCCGGAAGGGGAATCGGCGATGTCGTTCCTCCGCAAGATCGCGTGGAACGGCGCCACGACGCGCTTTCGGCCGCTCACCGCGAAAGCACAAGCGCAGATCGAGAAAGAGCTCAACACGATCGAGAAGCTCGATCTGGCCGGCTACTTCCTCATCGTGTGGGACATCGTTCAGTTCTGCCAGCGCGAGAAGATCCTCGTCCAGGGACGGGGCTCGGCGGCGAACAGCGCGGTCTGTTACGCGCTCGGCATCACCGCCGTCGATCCGGTTTCGATGGAACTGCTGTTCGAGCGTTTTTTGTCCGAGGAACGCGGCGAGTGGCCCGACATCGATCTCGATCTCCCCTCGGGCGATCAACGCGAGCGCGTCATCCAGCACGTGTACAAAACGTACGGCGTTCACGGCGCGGCGATGACCGCGAACGTCATCACCTATCGCGACCGCTCGGCGGCGCGCGAAGTCGGCAAGGCGCTCGGCTTCTCGCTCGAGCAGGCCGACAAACTCTCGAAGACGCTCGGCACCTGGAACTTCGGCGAGATCCGCGAGCGCATCGAGACGATGCCGGCGGAGCTCGAAGGCGCCGGCTTCGATCCCACCGACCTGCGCGTGCAGCACTTCATGCGGCTCCAGATGCAGATCCAGAATCTGCCGCGCCACCTCGGCCAGCACTCCGGCGGCATGGTCATGGCCAAAGGGCGCCTCGACGAAGTCGTTCCGCTCGAACCGGCGGCGATGCCCGGCCGCGTGGTCATCCAGTGGGACAAAGACGATTGCGCGGACCTCGGCATCATCAAGGTCGATCTCCTCGGCCTCGGCATGCTCGCCGCGATCGAGGAGATGATCCCGCTCATCCGCACGAATGAAGGCATCGACGTCGATCTCGCGCACCTGCCGCAGGATGATCCGCCCGTCTACAAGATGTTGAACGAGGCCGACACCGTCGGCATGTTCCAGGTGGAGAGCCGCGCGCAGATGGCGTCGCTGCCCCGCAACGCGCCGGCGAAGTTTTACGACATCGTCGTGCAGGTGGCGATCATCCGTCCCGGCCCGATCGTCGGAGGTATGGTCAAGCCGTTCTTCGATCGGCGGCAAGGCAAAGCGCCGCTCGAATATCCGCATCCATGCCTCGAACCAATCCTGCGACGGACGCTCGGCGTGCCGCTGTTTCAGGAGCAACTGCTGCGCATCGCGATGGTGGCCGCCGACTTCACCGGCGGCGAAGCTGAGGAGTTGCGGCGCGCGATGGGGTTCAAGCGGTCGATGGAGCGGATGGCGGAAATCGAGAAGAGGCTGCGGTCGGGGATGACGAAGAACGGCATCGACGGACCGGCGCAGGATCAGATCGTGAAGTCGATCACGTCGTTCGCGCTTTACGGCTTCCCCGAGTCGCACGCGGCCAGCTTCGCGCTCATTGCATACGCCAGCGCGTATCTGAAGGCGCATCATCCGGCCGCGTTCTACATCGCGCTGCTGAACGCATGGCCGATGGGTTTCTATCATCCGGCCACGTTGATCAAAGATGCCGAGCGGCACGGCGTGACGGTGCTGCCGATCGACGTGAATCACTCCGGCTGGCACTGCCGCTGGGAACGCGGTGCCGTCCGACTCGGCATGAAGTTCGTGAAGGGTTTGCGCTCGTCAGCGGCGAACGCAATCGAGGAGGCCGCGCCGTTCGTCTCCGCCGACGATCTCGCCCGTCGCGCCAATCTTCGCGGCGACCAGCTCACCAAACTCGCCTACGCCGGCGCGCTTGCGTCCCTCGGACTGCGCCGCCGCGCAGCGTTGTGGCAATCCGCGCAAGCGGCGAAACCGGCGGGAGAACTGTTCGAGGAAGACGCTGTCATTCTGAGCCGCCGATACCCCGGAGGGGTCGAGGACGGCGAAGAATCCCCGGCCGATAGCCGCCCGGCCGGGTTAGCAGCCGGGGATCCTTCGCCGTCCTCAGCCCCTCCGGGGCATCGGCGGCTCAGGATGACAGGCTCTCCACTCGCCGAGATGTCACCGGCGGAAGAGACGCTCGCCGATTACGAAGCGACGGATCTCACCGCCGGCCCTCACCTGCTCACGCATTTCCGTCCGCAACTGAAACGCGACGGCGTCTACACGGCCATGCAACTCAAGAAGCTGCCGAATGGAAAACGCGTCGCAACCGCAGGCGCGATCATCGTGCGGCAGCGGCCGGGGACGGCGAAAGGATTCGTCTTCCTCACGCTTGAAGATGAAACCGGGATCTCACAAGCGATCGTGAAGCCGGATCTCTTTCGCGAACATCGCGCGCTCATCGTCGGCTCGCCGGGATTGGTCGTCGAAGGCATCCTTCAGAACGAAGACGGCCAGTGTTCCGTGCGCGCGGACAAGTTCTGGACGCTGGATGGAATCGGCGACATCGTCGGCCACGATTTTCACTGACGCTCACGGCTTTTTCACAACAAACGGCGGCATTCCTTACCACCGGTTCCTATACTGTGGTGTGAGTCCGGCGCTCCGTCCAGAGCGCTTAACGAAACTAAGGGATGGAGATAAGTACGCCTGCTTTGCGGAGCGTCTGCGAGGCGGGTTCCGCTCGGAATCTGTCTTGTTCCGAGTTCATCCACGAACACGACGATGAACCCGTCGAAAGGAAAGAACATGCATCACTTCAAAACAAGTCTTCTCCGTACCGTCTCTCTGGCTCTTCTCGTAATCGGTACTAGCGCCATTGCCCAGGCCCAGACGTTCGCCTACGTTGCACTATCCCGCGCCCAACAGGTTTCCGTGATCGACACCTCGACCAACACCGTCGTCGCGTCCATCCCCACGGACTCGCAACCGCTTACAATCATCGTTTCGCCTGACGGCTCGCGAGCGTATGTTAGTACTCTCGCGAGCACGCCTGTTTTCCCAGTCCTACCTGCCCCCCCCAACATCTCGGTGATCGACACGGCCACGAATACGGTAGTGGCCAAGATTCCGCTCCCGCATCTAAGTTTCTATCTTGCAATCTCACCGGACGGGACTCGCCTCTACGCGTCGGACCCCTCGTTTAGCGGTGTCGGCGTTAGTGTGATCGATACATCCACCAACAGCGTCGTGGCGTCAATCCCGACACCGGGAAGGCGACCTTACGGCCTGGCCATCACGCCGGATGGCGCTCATCTGTATATCGCGGCCGCCTACACCGGAGACATCTTCATCGCGGACACGGCGACCAACGCCGTGGTCGACGCCATCTCCGATCCGGACGTCCTCTACACCGAAGGCCTCGCTCTTTCGCCAGACGGCAGCCGCCTCTATGCCGGCAGTACCACCGGCTTCAGAACGATTGACACGGCAACCAAGACCCAGCTGGCTTTGGGTCAGCCGGGTGGGGTCAACATCTCCGTGACCCCGGACGGCACGAAAGCCTATTTGATTGGAGCTGCCGTCGATGGTGGGGACTTTTGGGTGGACGACACCGCGACGAATACGGTGACGCCACATGGACTCATTGGCATCGGCGACGACGGCGCCTGGGTCCAGGCTGCATTCACGCCGGACAGCGCATTCGCTTATGTGACCGATTACCTCCAAGGCCGCGTCGTTGTGTTCGACACCACATCCACCGCCAAGGTGGCCGAGATCGCTCTGGGATACCAGACCGGCGTCCGGGGCATCGCCATCGGGACGCTGCCTCCCACCACACCATTTGCCGCGTTCGACGTCTCGAGACTCGTGTTGAACAGCCAGGGAGTCTCGGAGGCTGGAAGCTTCTCTCTCGCCTCTACCTCGCAGGCGTCCGCCGCCGCTGCGAGCACGGGGATCGATCCTGTGACGCAGCCCGTAACGTTCACGATTGGCAGCTACGTTCTGGACATTCCGGCCGGCACGTTCCGGAAGAACGGCGCGAACCTGCACTGGAAATACGAGGGCACGCTCAATGGCGTGAAGCTGAATATCGACATCAAGCAGCACGGACAGAGCACCACGCAGTTCGACTACATGTTCGACGCGAAGAACGGTCCGGTTCTGACTGGACTGCCGAGACCGATCAGGGTCGGCCTCAAGATCGGCCGCAATGTCGGCACCGCGTTGGTCCCGTAACCTTCAGAACTTTCCTCGGATCGGGAGGAGCCTGCGCGGCTCCTCCCGATTCACGGTTGGAAGCTACCCTTCCCGCTCCTGAGCCATTCGAGATTGTTGCGAGCATGCTCGTCGTTCGGCCGCAACGCGATCGCGTGCTGGAATGCCTTTTCCGCTTCGTTGTCGAATCCGAGTTGCGCGAGAGACCAGCCGAGGTTCGTCCATGCGTCGGCGGCGTTCGGGTTGTAGCGGGCAGCTTCACGATTGAGCAACGCGGCGTCGAGGAATTGCTTGCTTCCGATTTGCGGCAATCCCTTTTCGAAGCAATCGCGATCGCTTGTGCAGGGAGGAGTGAGCACATCGTTCGGATCGTACGAACGCGCTTGCCGCGCCAGACGATCGCGTTCGATGTCGTTGCCGGTGACCACGTACAACTTGATCAGCAGCGTGCGCGGTTCGGGGCGCGCGGGATCGATGCGCGTCGCCGCGTTCAACTGCGCGATGGCCTCGGGTGCACGGCCGGCGCTGACCAGCCAGCGCGCGTAGTAGTAATGACCATCGACGTCATCGCGCATCGCCAGCGCGCGCTTGAAGTGCTGCTCGGCGGCGGCAGCGTTGCCGAGGGCGCCTTCGTTGATGCCCATGTTGATTTCGAGCACCGGGTACGCCGGGTCCACCTGCTCGGCGCGTTCGTAGTAACTCTTCGCAAGTGAGTAGTTACCCTTCGTCATCTGCGCCAGCCCGTAGCTGAAGAGCGCGCGGCCATTGCGCGGACTCTTCTCGACCGTGTCTTTCCAGAGCGACTCCTCGGTCAGCCACACGCGGTTCCGCATCCATGTGCCGGCGCCGAGGGCGACGATGGCGGCGATGACGATGATCGCGAACACGCGGCGAGGCAGAAGCACGTCGAGCAGAAAAATCGCCGCAAGCGCGAGTCCCATGTACGGCAGGAACACGCGATGTTCGTTCACCACCTCGGCCAGCGGATAAATGCTCGACGTAGGAACAAGCGCGACGGCGTACCAGGCGAGGCCAAATGCCGCGGGCCGCATGTTTTCGCGACGCGCGAGGTAACAGATCGACGCGATGAGCGCGACGACGAAGGCGAAGCCGATCAGCGCCGCCGGGTCGTACCAGTTTTCGAATGGCTGGAGGTCGGTGTCGGCGCTGAGACCGATCGGAAGGAAGAAGAGCCGCGTGTAGTGCATCCACGCGTAGCCCTGCGTCAGGAAGTAGTGCCACGTCGAGGTGCCGCCCGGAATCCATTCCGGCGCATTCATTCGGTTCAACGCGGCGAGCAGGACGACGCCGGCGATGAGCGCTGGCATCGCGGCCATCCAAGTCGCGATCTTTTTTGCGCTGCGTCGTTCGATGAGCACGAGGTAGACGAGCAGCAACGGCGCGAAGATGACGATCTGCGCTTTCGCCAATGCGCCGATCGCGATCGGGATCAGATAGAGATGCCAGCGGCATGCTCGCGGCGAGTACTGGATCACCAGAAACGCGGCCAGCGTAGCGATTGCGGAAAGCTCTTCCGACCGCGACGAGATCAGGTTCATCGTCTCGCTGTTCACCGTGTGGATCGCCCACAACGTCGCCGCGAAAAGCGCGAGCCAATGATTGCGCGGCGACGGACGGGCGACGTCAAGAGCGTTTCTGAAGAACGCGATCAGCATTCCCCAGATCGCCACAAGCAAAACGATCTGCGTCACGTGAAACGGCAACGGATTCCGCGACCGCGTAATCGCATAATCGATCGCGTATGTCAGCGTCACCAGCGGACGGTACGTGGCGTGATCGGCGCGCGTGCTGAACGTGTGCGCATCGCAAAAGAACAACGGCACGTTCCGCAGGCTGCGGATGTAAACGTTGTTGACGATGACGTGGTGATCGTCGAAGTGGAAGGTGTTGTGAAGCGAGTTGCTGTACGCCAAAACGATTGCGGCGGCCGCAAGGGCCGCCGCAATGAGGTACTTTCGGGACGCGTTCATCGCGCCGGAAAACGTTGGCTATCGGTTGAAGCAGATCACGCCGGCAGCCGCGAAGCCGCGGTCTTTGCCGGCGTTGCCGTTACCGTTCGGACCGGTTTTCACGAAGACGAGGTAACGCGTATTCGGGTTGAGCGGCGGGAAGAAAGCGTTGTAGCTGAGCTGTCCGAACATCGGATAGACGGCGACCGTCTGCTCGGAGAACGGGAAGCGGTTGCCCGGCTCGTAGCCGTTGAACCACGTCAGGCCGATCAGCGAGGGCGGTGGCTGCAGCGTGGAAGAACTCGAGCGCGACACAGGCAGGAACGAATAGAAAATGTCGATGCTGCGCGGGATGAAGTTCGGATTGGAGATTCCCACGCCGATGACGCCCGCGAGATCGGGGCTCGGAACCTCGAAGTCCTCGGGAGCGGTGAACTTGTTCGGCGTGAACTGAATCCCGGCGCCGGTGTAGAGGTAGCCGTTGCTCGATTCGATCCAGGTCGTGCCGGAATCGTTTTTATCGCCCAGCTTCCAGTGCCAGCACTGCTGGGCATTCGTCGGCCCCGTCGGTGCGGACGGACCATCGAGCGCGGTGACGACGGTTGTGTGGAGCTTCGAGACATCGCCAACCGGACCGATCGGACCCGCCGCAAACGCGCTCATCGCGACGAACACAACCACAGCCACCACCAGTGTCAGGCGTCTAAAGTTCTGCATGTAACTCCCCTTTTTATCGAGAGGCTCGTTGGTGACTCAGCCGCTGCGTGCCACGCTCTCTCAAAACGTGGATGCAACCTCCTCCGCTGAGTTGAATGAACGATAAATTGCTGAAGTGGACCGGCGAGAGGCTAGTCGAAGACGCCGAAGATTGCAACTAGCGGACGAAGCGCGCTCGGATGACGGTCGCGGCAATTCGCAGTGTGTCGCGAACCGCGCGATAGTGACTCGTCGAAATGCCGTCGACGAACCCCATGTCGATCGGCATCATCGCCACGTTGAATCCGGCCAGTCCGGCGCGGACGATCACTTCGCTATCCATGTCGAAACCTTCGGCGCGCAGCGTGACGGAGCGCAGCAGCCGCGATGAATAGAGACGGAAACCGCATTGCGAGTCTGTGATCGCGGTCCGCGAAAACTTCGCGATCGCCCACGTCGAAAAACGATTTGCAAGCCGCCGCCGCGGGAGCATTTGCGCGAAGAGGTGCGAACGTCCACCGATGATCAGATCGGCGCCCGATTCCTCGCGGCAGCGCAGCAGCTTCGGGATTTCGCTGGGGAGATGTTGACCGTCGGCATCGACTCCGATGACGCCATCGAAGCCACGCTCCAGCGCCCACGCGAAACCGGTTCGCATCGCCCCGCCCTTGCCACGTCGCATCGGGTGATGCAGCACGATCGCGCCTGCCTCTCCGCCCGCCGCGGCCGTTCCGTCTGTCGAGCCGTCGTCGACGACGACAACGTCCGGCAACTGCTCGAGACATCCGCGGACGACGGCGCCGATGCTCGGCTCCGCATTCAAGGCCGGGATGACGATCGCGAAGCGCTCAGTCACGTGCTCGGCGCATCATCCCTCTCCCCGCGCGCTGCGGGGAGAGGGACAGAGCATCAGCGGAGCTTCATGGTCGGATCGCCGAAGAGAATCCACGATTTCTTCACGTCCGGATCGACGACGGCGTACTTCGCGCGGATGACCGCCTGGCCGAGGGTCAGCGTCGTGTCGGTGCGGAAGAGCTGCGAGAAGAGCTCGCGGCCCATCAGCGCCTGCTGATCGGGCTGCGTCAGCGCCGACGACGCCCATACCGCGATCGCGCCGCCGTTCGGCGCTCGCAGCAACGCCTTGGCAAGCGGATCGGTGAAGATGTCGAAGAAGAATCCGTTCAGACAATCAAGTCCAACGACTACCGGCAGACGATTGCCGTTCGTCAACGCCGCCGCATCGGTCGACGCGAAGACGTAATCGGCCCAGATCTCGACCGAGGCATGGCCGATGTACGTGACCATGAGCTGGCCATTGTTCATCGCGGACACGATCTCGTTATGCGGCGACGGCGAGGTCGCGAAGTCGATGGTCTGGCTTGAGATCGAGGACGGCAGCAGTTTGACGAGCGACTTGGCGACGCCGCCGAAATCGTAGTCGGTCGAGTTGTCGGCGATGAAGAGCGCGCTGCGCGCCCATGTGCCGGCCGGCGTGCCGCGCGAGGCGATCCTGCCGAGGATGAGCGCGGCGTCGTCCGCCGTGCGAACCGGAATGCGGCCGATCGGGACGTCGGCGATGCCGTCGTTGTTGAAATCGGTGAGCCAGTCGTCGGACGCCGTACGGAGAAGCGCCGTCAGGACCATCTTCGTCGGAACGAAGTCGTAGTCGCCGGTGCCGAGGTAATTGCGCGGATCGAGGCTGGCGTCGCCGAGAAGCATGAAGGCGCCCGGAGCGTGCTTCCACGTCGTTGTGAGCTGGAAGAACGAACGGATCGCCTCCGGCGAACGGATGCCGAAATTGAACTCGTCGTAAATATCGTCGACGTCGACGATGGCGGTTGCGGTGCCTTCCTTATCGCGCACGGCTTTCAGCGTTCCGGCCGCGGCGATGAAGGCTTTGTTGCTGACGATGTAGAAGTCGGCGGCGCCCTTCGAGCCGTTGCTGTTGCCGTTCGTATCGCTCCACGACGACGGCGTGTTCGACGCCAGCTCGGCCGGCGTGATCACGCGCGAACCGTCGAACGCCATGATCGTGCGTTGCGCGCCGGCGAGCGAGGTGAACGTCGCCGCGAAGCCGCCCTGCGGATCGGCTGCGACAATCGTCTGCAGCTGGGTGGGATGCGCGGCGTCGGTGACGTCGAACGCGCGGACCGTGTTCGCGCCGAAGCCGCCGATGGTGATGGCGCGGCCGCCGGCGACACTGGCGTCGAACGCTCCGTTGTCGGCGCGGAGGAGATGCTGATAGGTGAGACGCGACTTGGCGACGACGCTGACGTCCCAATCACCGTTGCGCGACGTGAGCGTGACGTTGTTCGTACCGTTCACGAGCCAGGAGTTCGGCAGCGTGAAGGTGAACCATTTCTCATCGACGCCGCTCAGCGTCATCGTGCCGAGGTCGTGTCCGGCAAGCGAAACGCTGATGATGTGCGCTCCATCCGTGCCGCCCTGGATCTGCAGCTCCAGCGTCGCGTTGCCGCCGAATGAGCTGTCGATATTGGCGACCGTCAGCGGCTCGTTCGCCGGGTCGGTGGTAATCAGCACGCCGAAGAAACCGTCCGCGTCGTTGTTGTTGACGAGCGAGGCAAAGATGCTGCGCTCGATCCGCTCGTATGTGAACGGAACGCTGCCGGTGATCGGATCGCCGCCGTTGACGTTCGAGACGGCCACGCGGTTGGCGTTGCCCTTGGTCGAGCGCAGCCAGTACGTGCGCGCGCCGGTGGAGATGCTGTCGAGCGGATAGCCGTAGAACTCGATGGCGTCGTTTGGATCGAACTTGCCATCGCCGCCGTCGTCGACTGCGATCGACTGCTCGGTGCCGAGCATGTAGAGCGAAAGCGCGCGCGGATCGTTGCCCGGATCGAAGCCGGCCGCGGTCATGGCCGCGCGTGTGACGCGCTGCCAGCCTTCCTGCGTCACGTAAATCTTGATGCCGTTGTCGCCGGCGAGAACGAGTTGCTGTTTGTACTGCGCCGGCGTGGCAGTTTCCTGCGGCTTCGCATGCGCCGCGCCGAAGCCGTCGGGCGACGGGAAGAACTCGCCGTTCTCGCCGAGGCCTGAGAGCGGAGTGGTGTTGCCGGCCGTCGAGATGGTGCCGCTGATAGCCGAGACCGGGCCATTCATGGTGTGGCGGCCGGCCGTATCGACGTCTTCGAGCCAGTACTGCGCGAAGACACCATCGTCGGCCTTGTCGTTGTAGCGATACATGTGCGTCGCTTCGTGGTCGTGTTTCTTGGAAATGAGGCCGGTTCCGGCGATGAGGTGCTTGTTGATCTTCGTGCGCTGGCCGCCGATCTCGCGGTACAGGTTGAAGCCGAGGTTGTTGGCCTCGAAGCTGGTCTGCCAGGCGATCTGGATCTTGTTCTTGTCCTGCTTGACGGTGAAGTCGCGCAGCCGGACGAGCGTGACGGCGAGAACCGTGGTCGTCGCGGTCGACGAGTCGTTCGACGGTACCGAATCCACCTCGGTGCGCGTGACGGTGGCGGTGTTGGTCACGGTGCCGGTCGTGTTGGCCTGCACGATGACGTCGATGAACTGCGAGTTGCCGACAGGAAGCGTGCCGAGTCCGCAGGTGATGGTGGTCGGCGTCGTCGGCAGATTGTTGGTGCAGGTGCCGATGCTCGGAATGGCGCTTTGGAGATCCACGGTCGACGGCAGCGGATCACTCACGGTGACGTTCGTGGCGATGGCCGGCCCGTTGTTCGTAACGGTGAGGCGATAGGTGATGAACTGTCCGACGCCAACCGGATCGGGCGAGTCGGTCTTGACGATCCCGACGTCGGCGCTGGTCCGCGCCACGACGAGATTCGTGGTCGAGGCAGTGTTGTTCGCCGGGATGCTGTCAGTGGACGTGGTCGAGATCGTCGACGTGCACGTCAGCGTTGTGCCTGCAGCCGTGGTCGGGTTGACCTGAACGACCGGTGAGAAAGTGGCGCTGGCGTTCGCGGCAAACGAGGCGATGGTGCACGTGATGTTTCCGGAGGAACCGATCGCCGGTGTCACGCACGACCATCCAGCCGGGGGCGTCAGCGATTGGAAGCCCGTCCCGGCCGGTACGGGAATCGTAACGGTGTCGGTTGCCGCGGCCGCCGGACCGTTGTTGGTCGCGGTGACGGTGTAGGTGTAGTTCTCCGCCGGACTGACCGGATTGGGGCTGTTGGAGATCGTGACCGCGACATCGCCGGAGCCGGCTGCAACGACTGTAGCGGACACGCTGGCGGTGTTATTCGGCAGGTAGGGATCGCGCGAATTGCTCGCTACGGACGGCGTCGCGGTGATGACAGTCGTGCCTGGGGTAACGCCAACCGTGTCCACCTTGACCGTCATCGGGAAGCTGACCGACGCACCGGAAGCGAGCGTCGTTCCAGTGCAATTGATCGCGCCGGTGTAGCCCGCGGCTGGAGCTGCCGGTACGCACGTCCAGCCGGGAGGAATGGTGAAGGTCTGAAGCGTCGTATGCGCCGGAATGGTGATGTTGTACGTCGGCACCTGCGCGGTGAAGCTGCCGAGGTTCGACACCGTTTGTGTGTAATTGATGTTGCCGCCGGGCACCGGCACGTTGGTGTTCTGCGTGATCGTCACCGCCATGTCGGCGAACGTGTCCGCGGTTGTCGACGCCTCGATGATCGTCGTGGCCGTGGCCTTGTTGTTGGCCGGATTCGAATCGGGCGTGTTGCTCGAAACTGAATTCGTCTCCGAGATCACATATCCCGCGGGAATGCCGACGAACGCGTTCGTTACGAGCGAGAAGTTCGCGGTGGCTCCATT
Source organism: Thermoanaerobaculia bacterium (assembly GCA_036264035.1). Taxonomy (GTDB): domain Bacteria; phylum Acidobacteriota; class Thermoanaerobaculia; order Gp7-AA8; family Gp7-AA8; genus JADGNZ01. The sequence continues at coordinate 14,985 of DATART010000004.1, forward strand.
GACCAGCGTCGGCGTCGTGCAGATTACGACACCACCGTTGCCGGCTGCCGGCGTGACGCACGTCCATCCAGCGGGAACGGACATGGAGACGAAGGTGCAGCTGGCCGGAATCGGGGCCATGTAGACGACGCCGTCGGCCGCCGTTGGGCCGTTGTTCGTCACGGTCTGCGTGAACGTGACGTTGTTCCCGGCCTGGATCGCCGGCGCGCTGACCACATTCGTGACCGCGAGGTCGGTGATGGCGCAAGAAGCGCCGTCGCCGCCGGGCAGGACGTTGTTGCCGGTGATCATCTGGACGATTCCGACAGCACCGGGCTGCGCGTCGTAGTCATCGAGAGCATCGCTCGTGACGCCGTTGATGCCGCCGGAGACGTCCGTCGAGGTAGCAGCGCTGGACAGCAGGATGAACCCGCCGCCGCCGCCGCCACCGGGGCCGTGGCGCTCACCGGGATCACCGCCGACGGGCTGCGCGATCCATGCGCTGCCGCCGTTGCCGCCCTTGGCCTGTACGCTGAGCTGAGTCGTGGCGCCGCTCAGGGCGCCCATCTGCACGGTGAAGAGAACCGATCCGCCTGCGCCGCCGCCGCCCGAACCGTCGCGGCCCGTGTTGTAGGCATTGAAGCCGTTCGCGGTGAGCGTCGCCGTCCCCGTGGCTTGCAGCGCGCGAATGATGATCGTGCCGCCGCCGTTGGCGCCGCTGCTGTAGTAGCCGACGGCCCCGGCCGCATTCGGGCCGCCGCTGTCGGCGAGAACGACGCCGGTTGCGTCGGTCGCCGATCCGTTGTTGGTCGTTCCGGCGCCGCCGCCGCCGCCCATGGTGACGCGCGTCAGACTCGGCGAAATGCCGCCGCCGCCCTGGCCGCCGGAGGGGCAGTTGCAGGTCCAGCCGTTGCCGCCTGCGCCGCCCGCGCCTCCGTTACCGCCGCCACCGCCGCCGCTGTTGTCATCATTTCCATTGGGATCGGTGCCGGCAGGATCGCCATCGGTTGAGCCTCCGCCCGCATTCCCAGGTGCTCCTCGGCCGTAGCTGCCGTTGGCGTAGCCTTCCACGCCGGTATCCAGTGGAATGGTGCCCGCGGCCGGCGCACCGATGTTCGCGCCTTCCTTGTAAACGTAGCGCGGAGTGCCGGCGATGCCTTCGCCCTTCGACCCGTTGGCGGCGAGCGTCGCCAGCGTTCTGAAGTCAGTGAGGAGAAGGCCGCTGGCCGCGCCCGCGCCCTTCAATATCCGTCCGCCACCGCCACGGAATCCCAATCCGTTTACGGAAACGGTAGAGCCGCCGAGCGACAGCGTGCCGCTGACGTCGAGGGCCAGGATGCCGCCCGTGCCGCCATCCCACGGCGCCGCCGTGAGCGTCGACAGCAGCGTTGCGGTCGTGTACTGCGGGACGCGGATGACCTGGAACGTGCGCTGGCCCTGCGTCGTCGTCGCCGCAAACGACTGCGCCGTGTATGTGTAGAGCAGACCGCCGGCCGCGCCGCCGCCGGCGATCGTGATGGTGCCGCCCGCGCCGACGATGCCTCCCGGAGAAGCAGGGTTCGTGGCCGTCACGACGGCGTACTCCCAACGTCCGGCGTTGTTCAACGCCGTCGCGGCGCCGCTGCCCGTACCGGTGGCGCGGGTCGAGCCCGATCCTTCGCCGTACGTTTCGTCGTTCGACGTATCGAACGACGCGTCCTGCATCTGCATGACAATGATGAGATCGCCCGCCGCGAGGTTATGGAGCGCACCGTTGGTGTTGCGCGTGCCGACGACGATGCTCGTCGCGCCGGCATTGACCGTCGTCGTGCCCGGCCAGTAATCATTCTTGATGCCGCCGATGTTGCCGCCGGCGCCGTCCTTGCCGGGCGTCGCGCAGATCCTGGCTTCCGTCAGCGTCTTGATCGTTTCCGAGGAGTTGGTCTTTGCGTTGCCGTTCCAGGCTACGGTGGCAACATTCGAGATGGTTCCGGCCGCATTGGCGATGACCGTGATCGTGATGGGCGCCGACGTCGCGCCCGCCGCCAGTGAGCCGATGTTGCAGGTCACCGGCCCCACGCCGCCGCATCCTGTCTGCGAAACGAACGTGGCGCCCGCGGGGATGGCGTCGGTGATCGTCACAGTAGTGACAGTCGCCGCGCTGTAGTTCGTCGCCTTCAGCGTGTAGGTGATCGAGTCGCCGAGCTTGATGACGTCCGAGGGCGTCGTCTTCACGAGCGCCACGGAGACCGCCTTCAGCGGAATCGCTTCGATGGCCCAGTTGGCGGACGTCGTCGTCCACCCCATGTTGATATTCGTGTATCCGTGTGCGCCGCTGCTGCCTGAGGCGAAGACCGGCGCCGCCGTATTCGTGTTCCAGCGGATGTCCTGACTGAGGTTCGTTTGCAGCACCGTATTGCCGGCGAATCCGACCGCGTCGACCACGTAGTCATAGGGCGTGTTCGTCGTGGTCACGGCGGCGACCGTGCTGCTTCCGGTGGCACCCACAGCCGTTCCGGTCGGCGCAAACTGGTCCACTCCGCTGAACGACTGCGCACCGGCCGTAACCGCCAGCGTGCGGCCGGCGTTATTCGTCACCGTTACATTGATCGTGTTTGTGCCGCTTGCGGGATTGGCCAACCCCCATAGCTCGGTACGTACCGCGGTCCCTCGAGTCTGGCCGCCGAGCAGCGCCATCGCGGTACCGCCGTAGGTGACTCCGCTGACTCCCAGATTCGCCCCGACCGTGCCACCGTTGAGGGCGATCGACACGCCGACGACGATGTAGCGATTCGCGGCGGTGGTCGTCGTGTGGGTCCAGCTCACCACGTAGGGGTTCGCGTTCCCCGTCAGCCCGGCTGTCGCGCGGCTGGCGGTGTCGAACAGGATCTGCGGATTGGCCGACTGCAGCGGTACGGCGACCTCGGCCCAGAGCTGAGCAACGCCGGTTGCCGTCCACCCCATCGTTGCGTTCGCGGCGCCTGTCCTGATTCCCGAGGCGCCGGAAAAGCTCGTGCTGGTCTGATTGAAGGTATTGCTCTGACCCGACGACGGCGTCAGCGCAACGTTGCCGTTGTAGGCAACGGCGTCGACTACATAGTCGAACGTGGAGCTTGCGGTTGTCACCGAGGGCGTGAGACTCGCCGCCGGAGCTGCTGCGACCGCCGCTCCGTTGGGTGCCGTCTGGAACACGTTGCTGAACGATTTCGCGCCCGCGGCGATTGAGGTGCTCGTTCCGCCGCCGCCGTTGGCGACCGTTACCAGGATCGTGTGCGTTCCGGCGGTCGGATTGGCAAGGCCCCAGATTTCGGCGCGTTCGGCCGTGCCGTTTGTTGCGCTGCCGAGGAGCGTCATCGCCTGAGCGGGGCCACCGACTTCCGAACCGAAGAAGACGGTGGAAACCGTTTGGGCGCCGCCGTTCTTATCGATGGCCACGCTAACGGTCAGGTACTCTTTCTTGGCCGTTCCGATCGTGTGGGTCCATGAGACTGGGATGGAAGCGGCCGTCGAAACGGTCACGGGCGTGGCGTTCGAAGCAGAGTCGAGCAGAACCTGAGCGTGACCGCGCGCGGAGACAAGAACGATGGCGACGGCGCATACGATTGCTCGCACACTCGTCCGGCTGACGGCGTCTCTAATATTCACAGTGTTTCCCCTCGCTGACCGATTCGGGTGGGTAGATGTTATTTGCGGGATCGTCTGTAACACGTACGGCGTCCCGCAAAAATTTCGTCACGGCTCCGCCTGGAACCATGGCTCACCACCCTCACGCTGCCTCTCGTTTTAGGTTCGGACCGTTTAACTACCGCTGAAATGTGGACCGCAGTCGGCGGACGAACACCGCTGCGAAACGGACGATTGTCGCCGATTCGGGGGGTGTTTGGCGAGCGGCACCGCCATTTTCGACCCGTTCCACACGTCCGAGGATGTCGTCGGCCGCGACGGGATCGTCCGATCGGAGCGCGTTATCGCCGCGCATCGTGATCCGTAAACCACCCTCGCCATCGCGAATCCGCACGATGCGATGCGCCGTCAATCCGCGCTCCGTCATCGCCAGAATGACGTCGCCGCGGCGAAGTTCTGAAGCGTCGCACGGAACGATGTGGAGATAGTCGCCGCTACGAATGGCGGGATACATGCTGTCGCCCGAGGCGCGAAACCGCGCGCTGTGGCCGGCGGCCAGCACCTCGCGAAGCGTCGGCTCGAATTCGCTCACGCCGCGCTCCGGACACAGTCGATGACGCTGCGATCCGGGAGGAAACGAAGCGCACGCACCGGCACCTCGCGCACGATGTGGTCGAGGCACTCCAGCGTAAACGCCAGCGCCTCGGCGTCATAAAACGGAGGAAACGTGCAGCCGAAGAGTGCTGCCGCCGCTTGCGCAGGCGGCAATGAAATGAGCTCCGTCCGCGATGCCTGAACCAGCAGATGAATCGCTCCGAGCGGCGCCGACTGCGGCGACGACAGCTCGGCCTCGCCATGCCACGGCGTCCCGTACATCCTCCACTCGCCGCCGACATTGCGCACGATGACGCGGTCGTCGCTGACGATGTCGTAATGCCCCTCGGACAACCAGACGCGCGCCGTGGTCGTCTTTCCCGCGCCCGACTGCCCGACGAAAAGTTGTCCGCGGCCGTCGCGGTCGATGATGCCGCAGCCGTGCAGCTCCACGCCCCGTCCGCGCCCGAGGAGATGCGAGATCAGCACCTCATCGAGCGGATAGTCGAGCGGGTGCATCGTTTCGGGATACGCATCCGGACGGACCAGAATGCGGCCTTCGCGTAAGTCGCGATCGAAGAAAGCCGACAGGTAGGGAGCATCACCGAACAGCTCACTCCAGCAATCGATGCGAAAGCCGCCGCCGTCGTCGTACGCGCGCCAGACGGAGCCGGACTCGAAGAGAAGTCTGCCGGGAGGCTCGAGATCGGCCGGCATGACATCAACGGTAACGTCGACGTCGGGCGTGCCTTCAGTCACCGCGAAGCGGCTCACCGTCTCGGAAAGTGGCCGCCGCAGCGACGCGTCGGCATAGCGGATGCCGATCGCAATATTGGCGATGCGAACGATATCGCCCGCGGGGTTGCTCATTCGCAGAACGGAGTCGCCCTTTACGATCCCGGAACCGAGCAAGCCCGCGTGCCGCGGCAACCCGAAGTGCCAGGTCCGCTGGCCGCATTCGTCTTGCAGAATCCGAGCACTGCTTCATCCGGACGAAGAGGAAAGCGCTTCGCTTCCGGCTTCTCGTACTTCTTCTTGTCGTTGCCTGCCTGCTGCATCGTTCTCCCCCTAACGAGCGACGGCGCTCGTGACCGAACAACTACCACAACTTCCCGTACCGCATCCGCCCGCCGCGGGCTGCAATGGCTCATACGGAATCGCTGCAATCCGATCCGCCTCGCCCGACTTCAACGCCTCGGCAGCATTCCGTACGAGATGATGCCCAGATCCGCCCTCGCAGTATTCGCAATCGCCGTGCGGACGAACCGGGATGTCGAGCGTCTCCGCCCGAAGATGCGCGACCTGACAGAGGAAGTCGACGGGCGATTCGGCATCGCCATTTTCGAGCTCCCCATTCGCCGCGCACATGCCGCACATCGACTTCAACGCGCAGCCGGTGCACTTGGTCGGCCGCGTGATCTCGCGCATGCGGACATCGAGCAGGTACTTCTCCCAACCTTCGCGGAAGCTGCCATCGCGGACGTTGTAGCGGTCGACGTGCGACAAAACACAGATGGAGAGGTCACCATACGGATCGATCGCGAACGAGTTGATCCCTCCGCCGCATCCGTAAAGCTGCCGGCTCTCCCCTTCGACATACACGGGCGGCTGGAAGTCGCGCGCCAGGCGGCGCCACTCCGACACGCGCTCCGCATCGTCGAGATCGAGCTCCACGATTTCGGACGGCGTCAGCCGCACCGCGAGCGGGCTCGAAGAGCAATCGATGCGCGGATTGATCATCGCGTCGAAGGTGAACTCCACGCCGCGGTCGGCCGCCATCTGCTTCATCAGCGGAATCTCGTGCTTGGTGATCGAGAGCGCGACCGTCTTCAATTTCAGCGGCAGATTCCGCTCGAGCAGCAGATCGATGCCGCGCAGACAGCGCTCGTACGATCCCGGGATGCCGGTGAGATTTTCGTAGGTTTCCTTCGTGCCGCCGTACAGCGTGATCTCGATCGTGAACGGCCGCAGATCCGCGAGGAAATCGGCGATCTTCTCGGTGATCATCGTGCCATTCGTGAAGAGCGTTATCAGGAATCCCTTGCGCTTGGCGTACGCGTAGATGTCGAGAAAATCGCGCCGCGCGAAAATCTCGCCGCCGGAGAAAAGCAGCCAGAGACATCCGAGGTCGGCCAGTTCGTCGAGCAGCCGCTTGTAATCGTCGAGCGTCAACTCCCGGGCCCGCGCGACGAAATCGTTCATCGGCAGGTTGTTGTAACAGTGCTTGCACTGCAGCGGGCAACGGTGAGAAACCTCGATCGTGCCGTTGACCGGAACGCGCATCGGCTC
>DATART010000009.1:0-16918 GCA_036264035.1 Thermoanaerobaculia bacterium
ATCAACAGCGATCTCGTCATCCTGGCGCGTCTCGCCGGCATTTCGCATCCGGATCTGATCGAACGAATCATCGACGCAACGATCCGGCGGTGGGCTGCATGAAAATCGCGGTCGCCTACAACGACGACGTCCATCTCAAGCAGCATCTCAACGAAACGGAGAAGCTCGGAGAGACGGAGGTCATCGACACGGCGCGCGAAATCGCCGAACTGCTCGATGCGCAACTCGTCGCGGTGAAGGATGACGTCGCCGCGTCGCTGCGCGTGCTCAAAGCCTACGACGTCGTCGTGAATCTCTGCGAAGGCGTTCTTGGGCACCCCGATTGGGAGAAAAACTTCGCACTCGGCCTGGAGATGCTCGGCATCCCACACACCTCGTGCGAGCCGATCGCGATCGGCATCTGCACGGACAAGAAACTCGTCAAACGCATCCTCCTCGCCAGCGGCATCCCGACGCCGCGCTTCTGGCATGGCGAGGAAGGCGGCACCTGGATTGTCAAACCATCGCGCGAAGATGCCGGTATCGGCATCGACGCGGCGTCAGTCGTTTCATCGGCTGCGGAAATCGAAACGCGTGCAAAGTACGTCGAAGAAACCTACCGCCAGCCCGCGCTGGTCGAGGAGTTCATCGACGGACGCGAGATCAATCAAGCCATCTACTTTTCGACGACAGGTCCGGTCGTTCTGCCGCCGGGCGAGATCGTGTTCGACGACAGCCTCGCCGCCAACGAACGCGTCGTCGGATGGAAAGCGAAGTGGGCGAGCGGCTCGCGCGAGGACCGCGGGACGCGCAACCGCACGCCGGCGTTGACCGACGACACGTTGCGGCGTGAGGTCGCAAACGTCTGTCTTCGCGCCGCGTCCGTACTCTCACTCCGCGGCTACGTCCGGTTCGATCTGCGGCAGTCGCGCGAAGGCAAATTGTGGATCGTCGACATCAATCCCAACCCCGACATCGGACGCGGCAGCGGCTTCCGCAAAGCTCTGGACGCGGCAGGCATCGCCTTCACCGATTTTCTCAAGGCGCTTATCATGGCCGCCGCCGCAACCAATCGCACATGAAAATCCGTCCCGCCGAGGCGCGCGACCGAGAGCGCATTCACGAAATCCTGGTCGCCACCGCCCATTTCACCGAGGAAGAAGTGCGCTGCGCCATGGAACTCGTTGACCAGGCGCGCGATGAGCCCGAAAAGGGCGACTACTTCGTTCATGTACTCGATGAGCCGGATGGCGGTCCCGTTCAGGGTTACGTCTGCCACGGTCCGACTCCGCTCACCGACGGCGTTTTCGATCTCTACTGGATCGCCGTCGATCCCAAACGGCAGGGACAGGGCATCGGCCAACTGCTGCTGCGCTTCGTCGAAAACGAAGTGCGCCGCAAGCGCGGACGGATGCTGCTCATCGAGACGTCCTCGAAGGAAAGCTACGTGTCCACGATGCGGTTCTACGAGCGAAGCGGGTACGATGAGATCTCGCGAATTAAGGATTTCTATCGCATCGAAGACGACAAGGTCGTCTACTGCAAGAAGCTGAAATGAGCCCCAACCTGACCCTCTACGCCGCGCTCGCGCTCTACGCCGCCGGAACCGTGGTAGCGCTGGCGACGCTCTTCACCCGCGAGAAGCGCCCGCAGCACATCGCCCTCGGCATGATGATCGCCGGCTTCGTCGCGCACACGGTCTGGATCGGCACCATCTGCGTGCGCACGCATCACCCGCCGCTGACGAACCTCCCCGAAGCTGCCGGCTTCATGGCCTGGACGATCTTCGCGATCGAGCTGGTGCTCTTCATCCGCTACCGCGTGCACGCGGCGTCGTTTTTCGTCTATCCGCTCGTGCTGATGCTGCTGACGCTTTCCGCCGTCGTGCACGAGCCGTTCATACGTACGCCTGCAGGAATATCACGGCTATTTATCACTCATATATTTCTAACAACAATAGGAGTTGCCGGGTTGCTGATCGGCCTGGCATTCGGCGTCCTGGCCTGGGCGCAGGACCGAGCGTTGAAATCGAAGCAGCGCGGCGCGTTGTGGGATTGGATTCCGAGCCTCAACATCTGCAAGACCGTCAGCTACCGCGCCCTGGCCATCGGATTCAGCCTCTACACCCTCGGCATTCTCGCCGGCATCCTCTGGTCGTATCGCACGACGGCCGAGCTGATGGATCTGCGCGTCAAACAGGTCGGCGCCATCGTCGCCTGGATCCTCTTCGCGATCGTGCTGCAGGCCTACATCAGCGACACGTATCGCACCCGCCGCACCGCCGTCATCGGCGCATGTGCGTTCGTCGCGATCATGGTGGCCATATTGGGGATACACCATGTTTAGAGGCCGAATGTTCAATGTTGAATGTTCAATGTTGAATGTTGAATGGACCGGAGGAGCGTCGGTTCCTGCCGCCGTTCCATTCAACATTGAACATTCAACATTCAACATTCAACATTCGCTTTTGACTCACCCCACCGCCCACGCCATCGCGGAGTTGCCATGCCGCTGATCGTCGTCGGCGTGAACCACCGCACGGCCGCGGTCGACGTGCGCGAGCGTCTGAGCATCGTGCCGTCGCGGATTGCGGAGACGCTCGATGACCTTCGCTCGCTCGACGGCATCAACGGCGCGGCAATTCTCTCGACCTGCAATCGCGTCGAAGCGATCGTCTCCGCGGCCGCCGAGGATGTGATCGAGCCGATCGTGGCATGGCTGACGCAGCGCGCCGGAACGGCTCGCGCCGAGTTGGAGAAACACGTCTACATCCTCCGCCACGGCGACGTTCTCAAGCATCTCTTCCGCGTCGCATCCGGACTCGACTCGATGATCGTCGGCGAGCCGCAGATCGCCGGACAGGTTCGTGCGGCGTTCCTGGCCAGCCGCGAGCGCGGCGCGCTCGATTCGCTCCTCTCGCAGGTTTTCGATCAGACCATGCGCGTCGCCAAGCGTGTGCGCACCGACACCGGCATCGGCGAGCACGCGGTTTCCGTTCCCTATGCCGCGGTGGAGCTGGCTAAGAAAATTTTCGGAGATCTCACGAAACTCAATGTCCTGATCGTCGGTGCGGGAGAGATGGCCGAACTGACCGCGGAGCATCTGGCCGGATTCGACGTTCAGCACGTATTTGTCGCGAATCGCGCGTTCGAACGCGCTCACGAGCTGGCCCGGCGCTTTCACGGCGTGGCCATGCAATTCGATGCGGTGCCATCGTATCTGAAGGAGTGCGACATCGTCATCGCCTCCACCGCCGCGCCGCATTTCGTGATCGAAAGTGAACATGTGGAGAACGCGATGGCCGCCCGGCGCCGCCGCAATCTCTTCCTCATCGACCTCTCCGTGCCCCGCAACATCGATCCGGCCATCGCCAACATCGATGGCGCCTACCTCTACAACATCGATGACCTGCAGCAGGTCGCCGACGCCAATCGCGAGCTGCGCATGCAGAAGGCGCACGAGGCCGAGGAGATCGTCGAGCGCGAGGTGGAAGGCTTCCGCCGCCGCCTCGTCGCGCAGGACGCCGTCCCGACCATCGTCGAATTGCAGGGACGCCTCGAAGACATCCGCACGCACGAATTGGAGAGGTGCCTGCGGAGGATGGGACCGATGACCCCCGAGCAGCGCGCCGCGATCGAGCAGCTCTCGACGCAGCTCGTCAACAAGATCCTTCATTACCCGATCCTGCAACTGAAGGAAGCCGAGGAGCCGGCGGAGCGCGAGACGTTACGCAGAACCATTCGAAAGATTTTCGGGCTGCGATGAGCGTCGACGTCCGCATCGGCACGCGCGGCAGCCAACTCGCGCTCTGGCAGGCAAATGAGGTCGCGAAGCAACTCACCGAACGCGGCTACCGGCCGGAGATCATTCCGCTCACGACAACCGCCGACAAGCGCCAGGATGTGCCGCTGGCGTCGATCGGCGGCAAAGGTCTGTGGGTGAAGGAGCTGGAAGAAGCGCTGCTCCGCGGCGAGATCGATATGGCCGTGCACAGCCTCAAAGACGTGCCGTCGATCATCGGCGACGAGTTTGTGTTGTCCGGATTTCTCGAACGCGCCGATCCGCGCGATGCCTGGATTCACCTCGAGGGGAAGCCGGTCGCGTCGCTGCCATCGGGCGCCGTCGTCGGCACCAGCGCGCCGCGCCGCCGCGCGCAGCTTCGCGCGCTCTATCCGCACCTGCGCATCGACAACATCCGCGGCAACGTTGACACGCGCATCAATAAACTCCGCGCCGGTCTGTACGATGGCGCCATCCTCGCCGCCGCGGGGCTGACCCGCCTCGGCCGTTCGGGTGAGATCACGTCGTACTTTTCAATCGACGAGATGCTGCCCGCATGCGGACAGGGAATCATCGCGATCGAAACCTTGCGCGAAGCGCCGACCGTCATCAATCACGCGCCGACCGCGCTCGCCGCACATTGCGAACGCGGTGTCCTGCAAAAGTTCGGAACGCTGCTCGATTGCTACTCCGCGTGTGCCGTCCACGCGACATTTGATGACGATGTGATAACGATTCGCGCCTTCTTCGGCGAGCTCGAAGGCGATCGCGCGATTCGCGTAACGCGTAGCGGGCGTGACGCGGATGTCGTTATCAATGACGTGCATCGCGAGCTCGTCGATCAAGGCGCGATGAATCTGGTGGTGCAGCAATGACTACGTCGCCGGAGGCGACTCGTACGGTAGCCGGTGGTCCGAGCGAAGCGAGCGACCACCGGAATCCGTTCGGCCGCGCATTATCGACCCCGGCAGGGGTCGCGGATCAAATACCAAGCGCCGTGAATTCCCTCCGCGACCCCTGCCGGGGTCGGATAATCGCCGCACGTGAATCCGGTGGTCTCGCGCTTCGCGCGCGACCACCGGCTACCGTACGAGGCACCTCCGGTGCCTTGTGTGGCACAGACACTCTTGTCTGTGCTTTTGCAGATCGCGCGGGAGTGGATTTATGACCGGCAAAGTCTTCCTCATCGGCGCCGGTCCCGGCGATCCCGGCCTCCTGACGCTGCGCGCCGCGGATCTCATCGCCCGCGCCGATTTCATCGCCATCGACGCCCTCGTCTCCGACGCCATCGCCGATCGCGCGCCGAAATCCGCGGAAGTCGTGTACGTCGGCAAGCGCGCATCGAAACACGCGCTGCCGCAGGACAAAATCAATCAGCTTCTCATCGACGAAGCGAAGAAAGGGAAGACCGTCGTCCGCCTCAAAGGCGGCGATCCCTTCATCTTCGGACGCGGGGGAGAAGAAGCGGAGGAGTTGGCAGCGGCCGGCGTCGAATTCGAGATCGTCCCCGGAATCTCCTCGGCGCTCGCCGGACCCGCGTACGCGGGCATTCCCGTCACGCACCGCTCGCACGCGACGTCGCTCACCCTCGTCACCGGCCACGAGGCCGATGCATCGACCGGCATCAAGTGGGAAGCGCTGGCGCAACTCGACGGCACCATCGTCTTTCTGATGGGTTTCAGCAATCTCGCCACCATCGCGCAAAAGTTGACCGCGAACGGCGTCTCGCCCGATCGCCCCGTCGCGCTGATCTCGAAAGCGACCACGCCCGAACAGCGGACAATCACCGGCACGCTCGCAAACATCGAGGGCCGCGTTGCTACCGCGAACCTGCCGACGCCTGCGCTGATCGTTGTCGGCGACGTGGTCAAGCTGCACGACGTCATCAACTGGTTCGAATCGAAGCCGCTCTTCGGCAAGCGCATCGTCGTCACCCGGGCCCGCGAGCAAGCCTCGGAACTCAAGCGCCTTTTCGAAGAATCAGGCGCGACGGTCATCCAGTTCCCGACGATCGAGATCGCGCCACCGGAATCATTCGATTCCCTCGACGTCGCCGTCGACGAACGCTTCGATTGGCTGGTGTTCACCTCGACGAACGGCGTGTCCGCATTCTTCGAACGCCTCTTCGAAAAGGGAAAGGATGTCCGCGCACTGTCCGGAACGCGCATCGCCTGCGTCGGCGAAACGACCGCCGCCGCCCTCGGCGTCCGCGGCATCGCCCCTGACCTGGTCCCAGACAAATTCATGTCCACCGCGCTGATCCCGCACTTTGACGCCGACCAAAACAACGTCCGCATCGGCCTCATCCGCGCCGCTGAAGGCCGCGACGAATTCATCGACGAGATGCGAAGACGTGGTGCCGAGGTGCATCTGGCAGTTGCGTATCGAACGGTTCCTGTCGCGCTGAATGCAGACGATCTTCACGACATCGACGTGGTCACGTTCACCAGCGCCTCGACGGTCGACAACTTTTTCGCGTCGAATCCTTCAATCGACGGCGCGTTGCTCGCGTCAATCGGCCCGACGACGAGCGACGCACTCCGCAAACATGGACGCCAGCCGGATATCGAGGCTTCGACTGCAAGCATCCAGGCGCTCCACGATGCCGTCACGCGGAGACGCGGAGAGAGACCGTTAATCCGTAATCGTTTCGAGTGAATGCGTATGGTTTTCGCTTTCATACGTAATATTTAGTATGAATGCGTGGCTAATTCGTATTAATACGTAATCATCTCGTAAGGTCGCGTATTATTTCGAACGCATGCGTACGCACCATGCATTCACGCGGACGGGTTACGCATTCATGCGATCAAGAATGAGGAGCGCTATGAAGACCATTGTCGATCACGTGACGAATACGGACGAATTGGATCCGCGCATCCAGCGGGCCATTGCGCAGATAGAGGGGGTGTATCAAATTCTCCCGGAGTTCGTCCCCACGCCCGCCAAAGGGCTCACGTCGATGCGCACCGCCGGGACGATTCCGAACGCGTTCCTCGAAGCAAGCGCCTCCACCGTCGACGACGATTCAGGAATAAGCGCTTCCACAGGTCTCAATCCGGCCAGGGCTCGCGAGGTCATCTATCGAAATCTGCGATTCGAGGCGGTCGCCGCCGCGGCGGAGGCGCTGGCGCGGGACATTCGCTACAACATGCTTCGGGAGCGATGGGAGGTCGTGCAGCAGGCATTGCAGGTGTACAGCCTTGCCAAGACTACCATCCGCAATCCGCGCGGCGCAGCTCTGGTGAGTCATGTCCGTGCCATGAAAGAAGCGCTCGGGCCGCGCGGCCGCCGGCGCAAAGAGAAGGTCGCGGCTCCTGAGCCCGAGAAACCGTAAGCGCTACGGAAAATAGCCGCGCGGCGCCCGCAACTGCTGGCCGGCGGACGAGCGTACTTCCAGCGCGTGCCACTGATCCGCCGCGGATGGATCGGAGTAGAATGCCAGCTGGTATTGATTGCGGAGCTCCTGCGCGAGTTTCGCGTAGACGTCCGGCAGCTCGCGTTCGGCTTTGATGATGAAGTACGTGGCGCCGGTGTCGCGGGCGATGTTCTGCAAGCGCTTTGCTTCGAGGTAGCCGACGCCGAAGTGCATCCAGCGGGTGAGGAGCTTGTTCTTGATGATCGGATAGATCGGCACGCCGGCGTAGCGGGCGTAGTGGACGAGGTGGTCGAGCGTGAAATGGCTGCCCTGATCCACTCCATCCGTTAATACGACCAGCGCGTGGCGGCCGGGTTGTTTCTGCAGTTCGTACAGCATTTCGATGGCGGTGTCGTAGAGATGCGTTTCGCCTGACGGTTTGACGCGGTCGACCGATGCCGCGGCGGCGTTGAAATCGTTCGTGAACGGCGTCAGCCAGAACGTGCGCTGATTGAAACCGACAACGGCGATGCGGTCCTGCGGGCGCAGCAACCGCTGCGCGAATTGGCGTGCGGCTGTTTTCACGACCGGCAGCTCTTCGAGCATCGATTCGGAGTAGTCGATCAGCAGGATCACGTACAGCGGCTGATCCGAGGCGGGATTGAGCGCCTCGATTTTCCGCGGCGCGCCGTTGTCGAGCAGCGTTAGTTCATTAGCGCGCGGGGCGCGGTCGCCGCCTACGACTGAGAGCGGGATCTGTTGCACGGACACATCGACCTGCTCGCTCGGATTGGTGCCGAAGAAGAGGACGTCGTTCGCTTCGCTGCCGTCGCTCGCGTGCACGACCACGCGCGCGTAGACGGCGTTGGGAAACTTCGCGGGATCGAACGCGGCGGTGTACGGCGGCGCGGTCACAGTCGCTACTTTTTCCTCGCCGATGAAAAAATCGACGCCACTGATTCCGAGTTGCTGCGGTTTGACGACGCTCGCTTCCAGCACGCCGGGATTCGCATGCAGCCGGACGCGGAACGGCGGACGCGGGTCGTTGACGACCATCTCGTCCTCGCCGGCCACGTTGCCCTGCGCGTCGTAGCCGACGGCGCGGATGCGCAGGCGGCGGATGTAGTCGCCGATCTTCACCGGCAGCACCATCATCCGGCCCGTGCCTTCCGAGTACTTCACGCCGTTGATGAAGAGCGCCACGCGCACGACGGGATCGGTCGTCGTCACCGGCACCGGCAGATCGCCGTAGACGAGCGATGTTGGCTTCTGCGTGATCTGCACGCTCTGCGCGAACGCGCTAGTGGCGGTGATGAAGAAAAAGAGAGCGAGCAGTCGTCGAATCACGAAGCGATCAACGTGAAGTCGCCCTTCGACCTTCCGGGTTTGCCGGCGACCTGCTCCATCGTGCATTGACGCGGCTTCTTTTCCGGCCGCCAGCGCAGGAACTTCGAGCCATGGCGGAAACGGCCCTGCGAGAAGTAGTCGTATTCGACTTCGCACACCAGTTCCGGCCGCAGCGGCTCCCACTCCGCACTTTTTTCCGTCGCCCAGCGCGACGGGCCGCCGGGCACGCGCACCTCGAACGGATTCTCGCCGCGCAAGGCTTCGAGCTGTTTCGTCAGCGCCTCGCGCTCCGATTTCTTGATGCTCGAGCTGTGGCCGATGTAGACGAGGCGGCCCTCGTCGTCGTACAGGCCGAGGAGGAGCGAGCCGACGAAGCTGGTTCCTTCGCCGTAGCGGAAACCGCCGACGACGCAGTCCGCCGTCTTCAGATGCTTGACCTTGACCATGCCTTCGCGATCGCCGGAGTGATACGGCTCGCCGAGACGCTTGGCCATGACTCCATCGAGTCCCGCGCTGCCGAATTTGTTGAACCAATCGTTGGCGACTTTGCGCTCCGTCGTCGCGGGCGAAATGCGGATCAGCGATCCTTCCGGAACGTTCTCGAAGAATCGCTCCAGCAGTTCGCGGCGCTCTTCGATCGGCTTGTCGGCGATCGTCTTCCCTTTCATCACCAGCAGATCGAATGCGAAGTAATGCGCGGGGATCACCGCGGCCAGTTTGCGGATACGCGATTCCGCCGGATGAATGCGCTGCAGCAGGTCATCGAACGACAGCCGCCCGCCGACCGGAACGACGATTTCACCGTCGACGACGAAGTCCTTCGCCTTCAATTCGCGCATCGCCTCGACGACTTCGGGGAAGTATCGTCCGAGCGGTTGGCCCGCCTTCGATTGCACGACGACGTCAGCGCCCGACTTGAAGATGATCGCGCGGAAGCCATCCCACTTCGGCTCGAACTGCCAGCCGTCGCCGGACGGGATCTTATCGACGCGCTTTGCCTCCATCGGAGGGTAGGGCGGCGTGATAGGGAGGTCGAGCTGCGGGAAACCGTGCGTTGTGATTTTCGGGATAGGCATGGTTGTAAAGGCTTTTAACCACAGAGACACAGAGACACAGAGAACACAGAGTTTTCTTTGTGTCCTCTGTGCCTCTGTGGTGATCAAGCTTTTTTCTTTTTCGGCGGCGGCGTAAACACTTTCGTCAAATCAAACCTCTTCTTCCCAACCGCCACCGGCTTCCACAAATCGCCGACCTCGGCCACTCGCTCGCGGACGTTGTCGATGCGGAAGTCCTGGATATCGATTCCTTCTTCGATCTCCTCCCATGTCACCGGCGTGGAGACGCCCGCGAACGGCGTCGGGCGGACGGAGTAGATCGACGCCAGCGTGCGGCCCCAGGCGTTCTGGTTGTAGTCGACGAGGACGCGCGCGTACGGGCGTTTCACCTTTCGATACTCGGCCGTGATGATGTTCGGATGGCGCGTCTCCAGTTCGATCGCGATCGCTTTCGCGAACGTCCACACCTCTTTCTGTAGCGGCCCGTGAACGATCGGGATGTAGACGTGAATCCCTTTCGAGCCGGTCGTCTTTGCGTAAACCGGCATGCCGAGGTGTTCGAGGATGTCGCGGACGCGCAGGGCCACTTCGCGAATCATTTTGAAATCGGCACCGGGACCGGGATCGAGATCGAAGTGAAGGTAGTCGGGCCGGTTGTAATCGTCGCAGGGCGCGTACCACTGATTCAGATCGATGCATCCGAGGTTGATGAGCCAGAGGAGCGACGGGAGGTCCTGCACGATCGGAAAGTTGACCATCTCCGAATGCATGATCGGACAGATCTCGATCCATTCCGGCCGCGGCTCCGGAGCGCGCTTCATGTAGAAAAAATCGCCCTCGGCGCCATTCGGGTAGCGCTTCATGACCATCGCGCGGCCGGCCAGGTGCGGCAGCAGGTACGGCGAAATGTCGGCGTAGTACTGCAGCAGATCGCGCTTGGTGATCTTCAGGTTTTTCCAGAAGAGCTTGCGCAGATTCGTGAGCCGCACCTCGCGCGCGCCGAATTGCAGCGTGAGATCGGCAGCGTCGGGATCGATGACGAGGCGTTTGGCAGCGGCCACACCGCGAATTGTGCACAGACAAGAGTGTCTGTGCCACAGGCTCACCAACCCTCGGGGATTTTTCCGTCGCCGGTGGTGCGGTGCCGCGGGGCGTCGAGCGTGGTGCATTCGAGCTCGCGATTGGCGCGGACGGCGCGCAGCATCAGACCGCCGCGCGACATGTCGCCGAGTCCCGCGAAGGCGGCGGGGAAGCGCAGACGGTGCTGAAAAACGGGCCAGAGGATGTCAACGTACTTGCCGCTGGCGACGCTGCCGAGGAGGACGACCTGCGCGTCTGGCTCGAGTTTGCCGTCGAGCGCACGTGCGTGCTCCTCCAACGGCTTCCGATACGCGCGCTTCGCGACATCGACCGGCGTGCGCGACATGATCTTCATGCGCTCCGGCGTCACGCGCCAGTCGGGCGGAACGAGTCCGAAGCCCGGCGCGATGATGAAGACGCCGTGCTCGCCGGCCGCCGGCGACGGCTGCGCGAAATGCATCGCGTATTCGATCTTGCCGCGGAAGTAGAGGGAGCTCATGAACGCGAACGCCATGGCGATCGGCACGCCCTCGGGCGACCGATACATCCGCGCCGCCTCGAAGTTCGCATTCGGCGAGATGAGCTGCTTTGCTTTCACGCCGCCGGTGCTGGCCGGCGAGAGGAGGAAGATTTTGGGCGGCACGGCGTGGGGAAACAGTCGAAGATCGCGAACTCATCCCACTGTCATCCGCACTGTCATCCTGAACCGCCGGAGGCGCTGGAGCGCGAAGCGCGGAACGCCGGAGGACGGTGAAGGATCCCCGGCTGATAACCAGGATGGGTGGTCGTTGGTAATCGCCGCCGCCCGCCCGTTGTTACCAGCCGGGGATCCTTCACCGTCCTCCGCTGCTGCGGCTTCGCCTACGCAGCTCCGGCGGTTCAGGATGACAGTGGGGATGACAGGCGTAAGCTACTCCGCTCATGCCCCACATCCTGCTTTTCACCCTCACCATCGCCACGATCAGCACGATTGTCGTTGCGCCGGTGGCGCTGGCGCTGGCGGCGTGGTCGTGGAGGGCGGAGACGAAGGGATTGATCATTGATGCCATCGGAGCGCTGCCGCTGGTGCTGCCGCCGACCGCGGTCGGGTTCGTGATGCTGGAGATCCTGTCGCGGCGCAGTCCGATTGGCGCGTTTCTGCAGCGGATCGGAATCGAAATCCTCTTCACGCCGAAGGCCGTCGTGCTGGCGTGCGCCGTGATGTCGTTTCCGCTGATGTTCACCGCCTTTCGCGTGGCCATCGAGACGTCGGATCGGCGTTACTTCGACGTCGCGCGCACGCTAGGCGTGACGCCCGTGCGCGCATTCCTGCGCGTCACGCTGCCACTGGCGTGGCGGGGACTGTTGAGCGGGATGCTGCTGGCGTTCTGCCGTGCGCTGGGCGAGTTCGGCGCCACGATTCTGATCGCGGGCAACATCCCCGGGCGGACGCAGACGCTCGCGCTGGCGATCTACGACCGCGTGCAGAACGGAAGCGACGCCGAGGCGGCCATACTGTTGATGTACGTCGTGGCCATGGCCTGGGCGCTCGTCGCGATCAGCGGCGTCCTCATCGCGCAGCAGCGGAAACGGTTCGCGGCGTGATCGAGATCGACGTCCGTCTTCCGCTCGCGCCATTCACGCTCGCGGTTCGCTGTGCGCTGAATGCCAACGTGACGGCACTCGTCGGACGATCGGGTTCGGGGAAGACGTCGCTGATCGAAACGATCGCCGGCCTTCGCCGTGCGCGCGGCCGCATCGTCATCGACGGCGTCACGCTCCTCGACACGGATCGCCGCATTGACCTGCCGCCGGAGCGCAGAAGCATCGGCTATGTGCCTCAGGATGCAGCGCTGTTTCCTCATCTACGGGTGAGGGAGAACATCCGCTTCGGCTGCGGCAACGAACGTTTCGATTCGCTCGTATCCGCGCTGGAACTGACACCGTTGCTCGAACGCATTCCGGCATCATTGTCCGGCGGCGAGCGGCAGCGCGTGGCGCTCGCTCGCGCGCTCATGACGGAGCCGCGGCTGCTTTTGCTCGACGAGCCGCTGGCGTCGATCGATCAGCCTCTTCGCGAGCGCATCCTTCTCTACCTCCGCCGCGTGCGCGACCTCGGCATCCCGATGATCTACGTCACGCACCAGCCGTTTGAGGCGCTCGCGCTCAGCAGTTGGTGCGTCGTGCTTCGCGACGGCAGTATCGCGGCCGAGGGAGCGTCGCGTGTCGTGCTCGCCGATCCCGAAGTGGCGGGAAGCGTGGAGAACGTGTTCGAAGTCTCGCAGCCGCGGCACGATCGCGACCTCGGCATCACGCGCGTAACGACTGGCGACGGATTGGCGCTCGTCCTTCCGTACGATCAGGTTGCCGAGGCCAGGTTTCCATTGGTGGTGAGGATCAGCTCCGATGACATCGTCGTGTTCGGGGCGCGTCCAACGTCGATTTCGTCGCGCAACATTTTCGAAGGGACGGTGACGTCGTTCCGCACCAGTGAGGGGATCGTCGATCTGACTGTGACGACACCGGCGCCGTTGAACGTGCGAATCACCCGCGCGGCGGCGGACGACCTTCAGCTGAAAGAAGGATTGCGCGTGTGGCTGGCGTTGCGGAGTCGAGCGTTTCGGATCGTGGGGTAATCAAAAGAGCACAGACAAGAGTGTCCGTGCCACATTAGAATTCATTGCATGCTGATCAAAGGGATGACGGAGCAGGAGATCCGGGTGCTGCAGGAGTTTCGGAGGCTGGCGGTGGAGTCGCTTGGAGTCGCGGCGATCAAGGCCATCCGGCATCCGGCCGGCGGCTGTGAGGCGCCCGCGTTCTCACTCGTCGACAAGGGAATGCTGACCACCGACGCGGCGCGCGAGAACTTCACTCTGACGGCCAAAGCGAAGGACTTCCTCTCATACGATCCCAAGCCGGAGTTCGAAGAGGCCGGCTCCGCCGCGGAAGAGCCGGTCGTTGTTGATTAAATTGCACATGAATCGGTGCAATCTATAACTCACTTAAATTCAGCGGTTTAGCTGCATGCGGTCGGGCGTTGAGTGCCCCTCGTGCGCGTAAACACCGTTGACTCAGGAACTTAGCTGGCGTAGCATGCGTCGCCGAGGTTGGAAATGAAAGATGGCGACAAAGCAAGAGCCAAAGCAGCCAAAGCCAAAACCTCAGGGAAAGAAACCAGCAGCAAAAGCTCCGCAAAAGAAAAAGGCGGCAAAACCGTCGCCGCCAGCAGCAAAAAAGAAAGCAGCACCCCCTCCAAAACGAGCGCCGAAAAAAAAGGCGGCAGCGCCAAAAGCAGCAGCGCCAAAGCCGGCGGCAAAAGCAGCAGCAAAGGCCGCTCCGAGCCCGAAACCATCACCTTCACCAATCCAGCCATCGAAAGCGCCTTCAACCGCGCCGTCAAGAAGTATCCCAACGCCTTCCGCCGCCTCACCGACTGACGGAGGCACGCGTTATCTCAGCGTTGCCGATCTGGTCGAACTGCACCGTGCGGTCAGCTTGGAGTTCGGCGGCAATCAGGCGCAGCCCGGAGTCGTCGAGTCGCAGTTCGGCCTCCTCAACGCGGTGCAGCGCCCGCAGGTCACGATGCTCGGGCGCGAGGCCTACGCCACGTTCCCCGACAAAGTCGCGGCCTTCCTCTTCGCGCTCCTCATCAACAGTCCGTTCAAAGGCGGCAACCGTCGCGTCGCGCTGGCGTCGCTGTTCGCATTCTGCGAATTGAACAACCGCACCGTCGACTCGCGCCTGCTCGATGAGAAGGCAGCCGAGAATCTCTTCAAACGCGCCGCCAGTCATCGCGAGCTTGGCATCCCGCCCGAGAACGTTTTCCGCGAGATCCGCGAGACGATGACGCGCGCCATCATGCCGCTTTCGTGAGTCGGCACGGCTTGTGAGTTCTCCTGTTCGCAGGAGGATTCATGGCTACGAAAAAGAGCAGCAAATCGACAAAGAAACCGGCGCGTCCGGACGCGATCGCTTTACTCAAAGAGGACCACAAGAAGGTGAAGGGCCTGCTGGGCGATCTGGAAAAATCGTCGATGCGCGGCGGTCCGCGCGCGGACAAGCTCGTCGCGCAGATCGACAAAGAGCTGACGATTCATTCGCAGATCGAGGAGGAGATTTTCTATCCCGCCTTCCGCGATGCCGTCAGCACGAAAGACGACAAGAAGATGTACTTCGAAGCGAAGGAAGAGCATCACGTCGTCAAGCTCGTTCTGCCGGAAGTGAAACAAGGCGGCATGGCGGTCGAAGAATTCGCCGCGAAGTGCAAGGTGCTGAAGGAGCTCGTCGAGCACCACGCCGACGAGGAAGAGAAGGAGATGTTCCCCGAGGCGCGCAAGGCGCTCAGCCGCGCCGAGCTGCAGGAGCTGGGCGACCAGATGGCGGCGCGCAAGCAGGAATTGGGCGCGTAATCGAATCGCGGTTGCGCGGCGCTGCCGCGCAACCTACCGATTTTTCTCGCGTTGCTCGCGCTCGTGCATCGCCGCGTTGATGCGCCCGAGCAGGATGCGTGCGACGCGCAGATCGTGACCGGCGTCGATGAGCAGGATGGTGATGTCGCCGCCGGCCCACAGGAATCCGGCCAGCACCAGCATGCGCGTCGCTTCGCCGAGGGTGGTTACGAACGACGCGATGCCGTTGGCGACGATGCCGGTGACCACTTCGCCGACCAGCATGATCAGCATCAGCACGGCCAGGACTTTGAACAATCGCGCGATGTAGCGCAGCGTCACGTACGGTTCGAGGTCCTCGGTGCGCACCTCGTTTTCACGCGCGCGCTTGTCGTCGTCGCGCATCGGCGGCGCGCCGCACGCCGGACACACCCGCGAGGGATCGGGACGCGCCGCGCCGCATTCGGGGCATGTTACTGGTGCAACTACTGCTTCGACCACAGTACCTCCTGCGTAGTGGCCAGTGGCCAGTGGTCAGCCGTCAGGAGCGAACGCGACGCTCTTTTTCTGACCACTGACCACTGATCACTGACCACTTCAAATCATCCACTGCCCGTTCCGCGCCACCTTGCGCGAAAGCCGCGCACGTCAATGTGCGTGAACGGGCCATGTCCGCAACATGCGGAATAAACGCCAACTCCGCCGACCAGCGACGGATTCTTTCTCTCGACGCGGTCCACCGCCGCCTGGATGACCTCGGCGTCGCGTACATCGACGCGGCCATCGCCGTTGAGGTCGTCCATCGATCCGTTGCCGTCGTTGTCGACGAACACGTCCGAGGCGTCGCCGTACATGTGGCGGCTCAGGTTCGCGCGGCCTTGGGGGTTGCCGCCGCTGTGGTTGTACTCAGGCGTCCGGAAGCCGCTCATGATCTGAACGTGACGGACAGGATGCCCCATCGCCTCCAGCTCCTGAATCGTCAGCTCCAGTTTGTCGAGCAGCTTGGGATTGAGGAGCAGGTACTTCGGCCAGACGTTCGGCTGATCCTTCGTGAGGAAGTCGCGCAGCTTGAAGTGGGCGGAGATCGGCGTGTCGGCGTTTTCGCGCGTCACTTCGATGAAGCCGGTCGGATTCGCGTAGGCCGGCGTCTTCGGCATCCCGCCGCTCTCGAATGGCCAGCTGCCGAGGT
Source organism: Thermoanaerobaculia bacterium (assembly GCA_036264035.1). Lineage (GTDB taxonomy): Bacteria > Acidobacteriota > Thermoanaerobaculia > Gp7-AA8 > Gp7-AA8 > JADGNZ01. Next base: position 16,156 of record DATART010000009.1, read on the forward strand.
AGTAGGCGCCGATGTGTCCGGCCCGCTTTTCGGAAAACGGGACGAGCGTGATGACGTTGAAGTTGTCGAGCTGCCGCATGGCCTGGTTCATCTGCACGGCCATCTTGTAAACGCCCGGCTGTTCGGGCGCGGTGAAATCGGAGGCGACTTTGTCCGTCCCCCCGGTCAGCACCGCTTTCGCGCCGCCCGGTGCTCCCGACGCGATCGGCGCTCCCGGCGTGACGGTGGTGAAGTAGACCTTCCCGCTGCGGCCGCGAAGCGGATTGAGAAAGCCGAGCATGGCGTCGTCGATGTAGGCGGTGGTCGGCGCGTCGGGTTGCAGGATTTGTGTCGCGATCGACGGCGCGGGCGGAGGTGGCGGCAGCTTCACGCCCGCTTCCTTCGCCGCGCGCTCCATCTCGCGCTGGTCCTCGTACACGGTGTGGATCGCGCCAATCCATCCGGTGACGTAGAGCAGCACGACGACGACGGCGATCCAGGTAAAGATGTGTTCCTGCCGCTCGTTGAGCAGCCCGCCGAAAATGCGATGCCGCGCCTGCGCCCGCGGAAAAAGGTGAGGCGACTCCGTCTCTGCCACGAGAGCCCGAGGTTCACGAGGCGTGCCGCAACTGCTTAATCGCCACAGAGACACAGAGAGCACAGAGTTCTCCGTGGCCTCTGTACTACTAACCCATAGATTCTTCTCCTGACGCGAAGATTTTCATGCGGCGAGGGGAGTGAGCTGGCTGATGGTGCATCGAAGGGCAGTAACAACGGCCAGGGT
>DATART010000214.1:0-3835 GCA_036264035.1 Thermoanaerobaculia bacterium
CTCCGTGATCAACGCCTGGACATCCGCGAGATCTCGAAGTTGCCTCTGGGGGACAGTCAATCCAGTCACGATCTTGCTTTCGATGATGCGGGGGAGTGACAACACGGTGTAGCCGAGGCGTTCGACGGAGTCAGAGGGATCGGGGAACTGGATCGCTTTGGGTTTTCCATCGCCCGGGTATTCGCCGGTTGTTATGAAATCGATCGAAACACCGGTCGTCGAGTCTCGGAGCCGCTTCCGAGCTCCTGGGAATGATGGAACGTAGCCGAGGCCGACGAGGCGCTGATGGACCATGTCCAAACCGTCGCGGGTCGTGAGGATGTCGACATCGGCTGTGACGCGCGCATAGCCGTGCAGCGCCAGCGACATTCCGCCGAGCACAGCGTGAGGGATGCCCTCCTGCCGAAGACGCGTCGTCAGCCGATCCATGGTTCGCCAGACTTTGTCAGTCCTCATGAAGAACCCGTCGATTTCCTCTTCGAGTTGCTCGGCAGTCGCGCCTATCAGCACTTTTCCCACGCGGTCATTTTACGCTTGAGTACAAGATCTCCCCGCCCACCACCGTGTAGCGCACCTTCGTCGCGAAGAGTTGCGACTGCGGGGCGGCGTAGAGATCGCCTTCGACGATGGTGAGATCGGCGAGCTTGCCGGGTTCGATCGTGCCACGCGAGGATTCTTCGAATGCGGCATACGCGCCGTCCGAGGTGAAGCCGCGGATGGCTTCGGGGAGCGTCAGCTTCTGGTCGGGATACCAACCGCCGGGGGGATTGCCTGCCTGATCCTGGCGCGTCACGGCGCTGTAGATGCCGAAGAAAGGATTGACGTCCTCGACGGGAAAGTCGGAGCCGAGGGCGAGGCGGACGCCGGAGTTGAGGACGGTGCGCCAGGCGTAGGCGCCTTTGATCCGCTCCGGGCCAACGCGCGCTTCGGCCCACGGCATGTCGGACGTCGCGTGCGTCGGCTGCATCGAGGCGATGATGCCGTGCCGCGCGAGTCGCGGGAAATCGGACGGCGCGACGATCTGGAAGTGTTCGACGCGAAAACGGTCCGCGGGCGTTGCGCCGGCCTGCTCGTACGCATCGAGCACATTGCGGACGCCGCGATCGCCGATCGCGTGGGTATTGGCCTGATAGCCGGCAGCGCGCGCGCGCGTTGCGACGTCGCGCATGTGCTCCTCGCGGCTGATGATGAGGCCCGTGTTCGACGGATCATCGCTGTAGGGCGCGAGCATGGCCGCGCCGCGGCTGCCGAGGGCGCCGTCGGCGTACATCTTGACCGAGCGCACGGTGAGGCGATCGCCATAGCCGATGAGCGGCTTGTGCGTCAGCCAGGCATCGAGCAGCGTCGCGTCGTCGGTGAGCATCACGTAGACGCGAATCGGGAACTTGTGCTCGTCGATGAGTTGCTGGATGGCGGTAATCGTCGCCTGCTCCGCGCCGGCATCGTGCATTTCGGTGAGGCCGTTTTCGGCGATCTTCTGAGCGGCCGCGAGAACGCGCGACTTGCGCAGTTCGGCGGAAGGAGCTGGCACTTTCGAATCGATCAAGTGCATCGCGCCGTCGATGAAGACGCCGGTCGGATTACCGGCGGCATCGCGCAGAAGGCGGCCGCCCTCGGGATCAGGCGTTGCGGCGGTGATGCCCGCGGCGCGCATGGCGGCGGTGTTGGCGATGCCGGCGTGTCCGTCGACGCGGCGGATCCAAACAGGATGATCGGAGACCGCGGCATCGAGCGGAGCGGCGGTCGGAAACTGCTTGTCGGGCCAGCGGTTCTGGTCCCAGCCGCGGCCTAGAATCCATTCGCCCGGCGCCGCGCGCTGCGCTCGCTCCCGGACCTTCGCAATGACCTCGGCGTACGACGGCGCGCCGATGACGTTGACCGTATCGAGCGAAAGTCCGAGTCCGTAGAGATGGCCGTGCGCGTCGGTGAGGCCGGGCATGACTGTCGTGCCGTGGACGTCGATGACGCGGGCATTCGGATGCTCGGCGCGGATCGAATCCGCAGGTCCGACCGCGGCGATCTTGCCGTTCGACACGACCACCGACCAGTTCGCCTGCGGCGCCTGCGACGGGCCGGCCAGCACCGTTCCTCCGGCGAAAATCGTTTCGGGCGCGGGTACGTTCGTGGTCGCGTTCGGCATGGTGCAGGCGGTGAGGGCGAGAAAGAGTAGCGCAGCGGCGCATCGCTCATACGTCATGCGCGAATCGTATCGGAATAGCGCCTTCCGCGGCGGGCGTTGCTCCGTGCCCTTGCGCATTTCGTTCACGATCGCCGCGGTGCTCGTCGCCGCCTCCTCTTCCGCGGCCTCGTTCAGTGCCGCCGACGTCCCTTCGGCGCATTTCCGCCAAACGGGCAAGATCGTGATCAGCAACAATTCGCGCAGCATTACCGCGTACCACTTCTTTGGCGACATCCGCGAGTCGCTCTTCTCCCTGCGATCGATGCGCACCGCGTTGTGTTACACGCCGTTCGGCGCCGCGTTCTTCAACTCGAGCGCGCGCGTGATGACGCCGATGCCCGCGTATCTCTCGTCGCTCATCGCCGACGCGTCGAAACAGCATGGTGTCGATCCGCGATTGGTCGCCGCGATCGCCGCGCGCGAGTCGGCGTACAACCCTGCCGCAGTTTCACCGGCCGGCGCCGGCGGCGTCATGCAGCTCATGCCCGCGACGGCGCGATTCATTGGCGTTGACAATGTGTTCGATGCGCGCCAGAACGTCTTCGGCGGCGTGCGCTACCTCCGTACGCTGCTCGACATCTTCCACGGTGATCTCGACCTAACCCTCGCTGCCTACAACGCCGGACCTGGCGCCGTGCAAAAGTACAACGGCGTTCCGCCGTATCGCGAGACGCAGGAGTACGTGCGGGTGGTGCGCGCGCGATATGAAGCGTCGCTGCGCTGACACTGTCATCCCACTGTCATCCTGAGAGGTTGTGAGGAAATCCACGACCGTCGCGTCGATCCGGTGCGCGCGAAGGCGCGCTTGACAATGCAGCCCCGCGCTCGGCGCGGGGAAACCGATGGCGAACGGGGTCGTGGCCGCGGAGGCGGCCACTGGAAAATGCTCGCGCCGCGCTACTAACCGAGCCTCGCATGTTCATGGGACACGATTTCTACACAGCCTCTCAGGGTCGCGCGTCCCCGCGCCTTCGCGTGAAAACGTCGTCTGATTACTTCTGCTGCTCCATCTCCCGGAGTACCGCGGAGGCCTCGGCGCCGAGGACTTGGGCGAGAAGGATGACGGTGTCGAGAGTGGGGGAGTTCTCACCTCGTTCGATGAAGCCGAGGTAGGTGGGATTCATGCCGGCTTTGCGACTGAAGTCGATGAGAGTCCACTGCCGTTGCTCACGAAGGCGGCGGATGATGGCCCCGAAGCGGACCGCGTGTCTGCTGGTTGTCATCCGGCGTGGCATGAAGAGAAGAGGATATGACGATCGCATGACATCGCCAAGCGATTATGTGTCCATGGCTATGATCATCGAAGCCAGCCTGCCTGTTTCCAGTATCCGCGCTGAGGTGAATGGGATGGGCGCTTCCGTTCAAGTGTCCATGGCTAACGCGATCGATACGGGGCGTCGTTTTTCTAGTGTCCATGGCTAATGCGATTATGGCCGCGCATGACATTCAGGTGTCCATGGCTAATGTACTTGAACCCTTCGGGTCTCATTCATGTGTCCATGGCTAATGCGATTAAGGCCCGCGCATGACATCCATGTGTCCATGGCTAATGCGATTGCGGGCCCGCGCATGACATTCAGGTGTCCATGGCTAATGCGATTGCGACCCGCGCATGATATCCATGTGTCCATGGCTAAGTCGTTTGCAGCCATCGTG
>DATART010000048.1:0-2856 GCA_036264035.1 Thermoanaerobaculia bacterium
CGCCGCACCGCCGCGTCCGGCCACGGCCGCTTCGCCGGCCCATCCAGCCGACCCTGGCGCGCGTTTCCTGACACCACAGGAACGCGACAAGCTGAAGAAGCAGGGTCAGCAAGTTCCGCCCGAGAGGGGTAAGACGGAGCAATGATCTGCTGCTGACCGATTCATTGACAGAGGAGCGCCGCAATGGCGCTCCTCTCGTGTCATGGACAACGACGACATTCCTATCAACCTCTGGACGGTCGGGATCGCGCGCGGCCATTCGCCCTTCGCATTGCAGGCCGCGGCACACCCGGTGCTGTTCGCGAGCGATGTCACCGATGTCCCGGCGATCTTTCTTGCCGATCCATTCATGCTGTCTGCCGATGGCGCGTGGCACATGTTTTTCGAGGTACTGAACCGGTCGAACCGCCGCGGCGAGATCGGGCACGCCACCAGCGGCGACGGCGAATCATGGACCTACGACCGGATCGTCCTGCGCGAACCGTTTCATCTCTCCTATCCGTGTGTCTTCGAGTGGGATGGGGACTACTGGATGGTCCCGGAGACCCTCGGTGCCAATGCCATCCGCCTCTATCGTGGCGCGCCATTCCCCGGCCACTGGACACCGGTCGCCGATCTCGTCCCCGTCCGTGCCGCGGATCCGACTCTCTTTCGTTACGACGGCCGCTGGTGGATGTTCGCCTGTCTTACGCCGTATCAGCACCGCGCGCTCGGACTGTATTACGCGGACAACCTCACCGGGCCATGGCAGGCACACCCGCGCAATCCGATCGTCGAGGATGATCCGAGCATTGGCCGGCCCGGCGGACGCGTGCTGATTGACGGCGGCCGGCTCTATCGATTCGCGCAGGATTCGCTGCCGGCGTACGGACGTCAGGTTCGCGCGCTCGAGATCATCGAGCTGACGCCGGAGTCGTATCGTGAAGCCGAAGTGAACGAGAGTCCGGTGCTTACCGGGAGCGGCGAGGGATGGAACGCCGCTGGTATGCATCATCTCGACGTGCACAAAGTAAACGATTCCTGGATCGCCTGTGTCGACGGACGGCGCGAATGAACGTGATCGCGGCTCCGCCGATTCGCTGCAGCGCGATCACGAGCCGCGAGGCCATCGCGTCGCTCGATCCGGAGTGGAGCGCGCTGCTGGAAACGACGCGCTGTCATCGCACCTTCAGCTCGCACGCCTGGTACGTGGGGAGCTGCATGCGCGCCGGATCGCCGCTGCTTGTGACTCTGCACGTGGATGGCGTGCTGGCCGGCCTTCTTCCGCTGTTTGTGCCTGATGGCGAGGAGGAGGCTCACTTTCCGACCCGCATGTCGGACTACAACGACGCGATCGTCGAGCGACACCGTCGCGACTACGCCGCTGCGCTGATCGACACGGTGCTCGATTTCATTCCCGCGGTCACGCTCATGCAGCTTCGCGACGATTCGGCGCTGATGCCGGCCGTCCGTGAACGCGCGGCGCTTCATTCCATCGCCGGCGTCGGAACGTTCGAGCGATTGAACGGCTACGACTCGTGGCTTGCCGCGCGAAGCCGTGCATTTCGCAAGAGTCTTTTCCGCGCACAGCGTGGAGCAGCGGCCGCCGGTCTCACCATTCGCGAGATCACCGACGCCACCGTCGACACATTCCTCGGTTTGCACGCCCGGCGGCAGGAGAAGAGCTGTTTCGTCATTCCGGAGAATCGAGCGCTGATCGATTTCGCATACAGTCGTCTCGTCGCCGATCGCCGCATTCGCCTGTTCGGACTATTCGACAGCGGGAAGCTCGTCGCGCTCGACGTGGCCATGCAGGGCTACGAGGCGCTGTGCACATGGAACGGCGGCTTTCTTCCTGAATACGCGCGATTTTCGCCCGGCAACCTTCTGCTCGCGCATGAGATCCGAGTGGCATCCGCCGAGGGAATTGGGGAGTTCGACCTGATGCGGGGTGGGCAGTCGTACAAAGGCAGCTGGGCCAGCGGATGTCGCGATCTCTTCACGGTACGTCTGCAGCGAGGCTGAGCCGGCGCGTGCCGCTTCTCGAACGCCACGGCGATACGGCGCAGCGTGATGGTGAGAAAAGTCGGCGCGCCGCCAGCAGGGAATGAAGACAACGTTCATCGCCGGATCGCCACGTAATACAGCCAGCGGTCGCGCGATTTTTCCGGGTCGGTGAGCGGATTCCCGTCGCCGTCGCTTACCTCGAGCACTTCGAAGCCCGCCCCGGCCAGCTGCGCGGCCTGCGCCTCGCGCGTGATGTAGTAGGTCGGCAGATCCGTGCCGTGCATCTGCTCGACGACGACCGCATGCCCGGCGCCGTCATCGTCGGGGGTGTCGGCCGCGTCGAGATTGTGCGCCGAGAAGATGAAATATCCGCCGCGCGCCAGCACGCGCGCGATCTCGCCAAGAGCGGCGAGGCGGTCTTCGTGGCCGACGTCGGCGAGCGGGTTGAAGAGACCGCAGATCGCGCCGAACGATGCATCCGCGAAGAGGCTCATGTCCTGAAAGTGGCAACGATACAGGCGCGCGCCGGGATGCCGAGCGCGGCAGCGGTCGATCATGGCCGCCGAGTAGTCGATGCCGGTGTAGCGGCCGCACAGCGCCGTGAGCGCCTTCACGGTTCTTCCGGCGCCGACGCCGAGATCGAGCAGATCGGCGCCTGCGAGCCTCGCCGACCAGCGCGACAACACGCGGCTCTCCGCCGGAAGCAGCTCCTCGATGACCGAATAATGGTCGACGACGCTTGCGCGCTCGTAGAAGCGCTCATTTGCCGAGAATGGCGTGTCCGTCATGTCTCCTCTCCAATCGGCGCCGCACGCGCGAGAACACGGCGTCGAAGCGCAACGCGATCACGTGGCAATTCCGCGGGGGGTG
>DATART010000055.1:0-4895 GCA_036264035.1 Thermoanaerobaculia bacterium
CACCCCCCCCCCACCCCCCACCCCCCACGCCCCGCGTCGAAGACGCCCAACGCCACGCCTCCGCATTGCTGCTCTGGGACCTGACGCTCGCACCCGGCGAAGAAAAACTGATCGATCTCGCCACGCCACTGCACGCGCACGATACGCAGGTCATCCCGCGCGATGTCGCAGAGCAGCGAGCGATCGCGATCGCCTACTGGCGCAGGATCGTCGATCACGTCGACATCGACATTCCCGCCGCGCGCGATCTCGTCGACACGGCTCGCGCGAACGTTGCCTACAACCTTCTCGGCCGCGACGGGCCGGCCATCCGCGGCGGCGCGCGGAACTATCGCCGCAGCTGGATTCGAGACGGCTCGCTCACCTCCACGATGCTCCTTCGCTTCGGCCTTGGCGACGAAGTCCGCGACTACATCCGCTGGTTCGCGCCCTTCCAATTCGCCGACGGCAAAATCCCCTGCTGCGTCGACGCGCGCGGCGCCGATCCCGTCAATGAACACGACAGCCACGGCGAATTCATTTACCTGGTCACCGAGCACGCGCGGCTCACCGGCGATCTCTCGCTCGCGCGCGAAGTCTGGCCGCATGTGGAGAAAGCGGCGGATTACATCGATTTGCTTCGCAGGGGTGTGGGGAGTGGGGGGTCGGGCGTGGGAGCAACGACTGAATCTCCCACTTCCCACTCCCCACTCCCCACCCCCAATCTTTTCAAAGGCCTCCTCCCGCCCTCGATCAGCCACGAGGGCTACTCCGCGAAACCGATGCATTCGTACTGGGACGATTTCTTCGCGCTGCGGGGACTGAAGGACGCGGCGTGGCTCGCGGAGCAACTCGGCGATGGCGAGGCCGCGGAACGCTTCGCAAAGAGTCGCGACGAATTCGCGAGCGATTTCCACGCGTCGATCGCGCGGGCTATCGAAACGCATCACATCGACTACATCCCCGGCGCCGCGGACCTCGGCGATTTCGATCCAACCTCAACGACGATCGGCATCGAGCCTGGCGGCGATCTCGCCAATCTTCCGCACGACGCCGTCATCCACGAATTCGAGCGCGCGTGGAATGAGTCGCTGGCGCGCATGGAAGGCCGCCGCGCGTGGAAGGACTACACGCCGTACGAGCTGCGGCAGGTCGGTACGTTCATCCATCTCGGCTGGCGCGACCGCGCGCAACGCCTTCTCAACTTCTTCCTCGACGACCGCCGCCCCGTCGGCTGGAAACAGTGGGCCGAGGTGGCCGCGCAGGATTACCGAAGCCCGACGTACCTCGGCGACATCCCCCACCTCTGGGTCGGCTCCGACTTCGCACGGTCCTTCCTCGACATGCTCGCCTACGAACGCGAATCCGACGACGCGCTGGTCCTCGGCGCGGGCATACCAGCCTCGTGGCTCGACCGCGGCGTCCGAGTACGTGGACTGCGAACGATCTACGGGCCGCTGAGCTTTTCCGCGCGACGAGTCGGCGAACGGATCGTCGTAAACATCAGCGGAGTTCGCGTGCCGAGGGGAGGGATCGTGGTGCAGATGCCGGGTGTTGGTGAGCGCGTCGTGCGACATTTGCCAGCCGCGCTCGAATTGACGAGGTGACGGGTTCACGCGGAGACGCGGAGGAGCGGAGAACACAGGGTCAGCGAGGACGATCCGCGATGACCTCTCGAAGCACCTGATTCACTGTTTCCGAATTATCGAAAACCGACGCGACGTCAGGTTCAAGCACGACGACGACAGAACCTTCTTTGATCTGAGCCGCAAAACGGTTCGGCTTCGACTTCGAGTAGTCGAATCGGTACTCGGAACGCATTCCATCTGACGTTTTCTTAGGAGAGGCTTTCTTCATAGTCTGCTCGTTCGAATGAGGTTGTTTTTCGGGCCACCAAAGCGGATGGCCGACTACACTCCATAGGCGGTATTCTCGTCAAAAACGTATCTCACCCGATGCTCGGCGTATACGAACCGCTTTTTCTGACCACTGGCCACTGACGACTAGCCACTCTCATAGGAACTACATGCGCAGGAGAGCGATCCTTATTCTCCCGCTGCTCGCCCTCACGCTGATTGGCGCGCGGCGGCGTGCGGCTATTCCGCCCGACGGACCGACGTTCAATCGCGAGGTCGTGCGGATCCTGCAGCAGAACTGCCAGTCGTGCCATCACCCGGATGACATCGCGCCGTTTTCGCTGATGACGTACGGCGATGCGGTGCTGCACGCCGACGCCATCAAGTACATGACGCAGACGCGGCAGATGCCGCCGTGGAAGGCCGCGGCGGGCTGTGGCGATTTCGTCGGAACGCGCTCTCTCTCGCAAAGCGACATCGACACGATCGCGCATTGGGTCGACGGCGGGACGCCCGAGGGCAAAGCGGCCGACCTGCCGGCGCCGCGCACGTTCGACGGCGGCTGGCCCGCGGGCAAGCCGGACGTCATCCTCGCGATGCCGAAGGCGTTCACGCCGCCGGCTGACGTCGACGAGTACCGCTGCTTTTCGATTCCCGGCGATTCGACGAAAGAGATGCAGGTGACGATGGTCGACTTCCGTCCCGGCGACCGCGGGACTGTGCATCACATCGTGCCGTATCTCGACGTCGCCGGCACCAGCGCACAACTCGACAGGAACGGCGACGGCTACCAATGCTTTGGCGGTCCCGGCCTCGACACGGCCACGCCGCTCGGCGCCTGGACGCCCGGCGCGCGTCCGACGCCGCTGCCCGACGGGACGGCGGTGCGCGTTCCGAAAGGCGCGCGCGTGGTGATGCAGGTGCACTATCACCCGCACTTCGGCCGCGTCGCGCCCGATCAGACGCAGATCGGTTTCTACCTCACCACCGCGCCGGTCAAGAAGCAGATGCACTACAACTTCATCCTCAACGCCGACTTCGTCATCCGCGCCGGCGATCACGACGCGAAGGTGGATGCGTACGGCGCCGCGGACACTGCCATCGACGTCGTCTCCGTCTATCCGCACATGCATCTCCTCGGCACGAAAACGAAAGTCGAAGCGAAGCTCGCCGACGGGACGACGGCCTGCATGATCGACGTGCCGCAATACGACTTCAACTGGCAGGGGCAATACGTCTACAAGACGCCGCTTCACATCGCCGCCGGCGGCGTCATTCACATCGAGTCGCACTTCGACAATTCGACCGACAACTGGCACAACCCAAGCTCGCCGCCGAAGGACGTGCGCTGGGGCGAACAGACGACGGACGAGATGTGCCTGGCGCTGATCGGGTACACGACGGCGGACGGGAGGTGAACAATGCGTCGCCGGAGGCGACCCGTACGGTAGCCGGCGGTCCGAGCGGACGATCCAGTGCGCGCGGAGGCGCGCTCGACAATCCAGCCCCGCGCTCGGCGCGGGGTTGGGGACGCGCGACGGATCCGCGGCCGCGCAGGCGGCCGCCACAAGGTTTTGCGACGCGCGAGCATTTTCCAGTGGCCGCCTCCGCGGCCACGACCTCGTGCCCGTCGGTTTCCCCGCGCCAAGCGCGGGGCTGGATTGTCGAGCGCGCCTTCGCGCGCAACCGGATCCGACGCGAAGCGCGGCCACCTATGACAGGTCGGGTTAAGATTCACTTCGTGGCAATCCCCCCCGAAGTTCGCACCGATGCTGAAACCGCGCTGAAGGAGTTCTGCGCGCAGAGCTCATCGGCCGACGTTGCCGAATCCTCGCGGCTCGAGTTCGAGATCGCTGAGAACCATGTCGTGCTCATCGAACGGCGGCCATCCTTCCTCAACCATCTCGAATGGACCTCGGTGCCGAAGGCGAAGTTCCGCTACTCGCCCGCGAAAGGCGTCTGGTCGCTCTACTGGCCGGACACCAATCAGCGCTGGCATCGCCTGTCGAGCGCGAAAACGGACAAGGATCTCCGCGTGCTGCTTAAGGCGGTCGCGACGGACACCTCGGGCGTGTTCTGGGTTTAGGGGACGGGTTCACGCGGGGAGCGCGGAGGGGCGGAGAAAACCTACTTCGCCGCTTGCATGAACGCGCACGAATCGATCGACTGAAGATCGAGTTGCAGCGAGGCCATGCTCTGGATGATTTCGATGCGGAACGGGATGCGGCGCGCGTCGTCGGAGAGCCAGATTTTCATGCCGCCTGGCCACTTCTTGCCGCCCGGCGCATCGACGATTTCGAATCCGCTCGCGCCGACCTGCTGGCCGCCGACGGCGAAAACCTCGCGATTGGCGGGACGGATGATCACCGGATACGACTTCCCGTCCGAGTAGATCAACGTCGTGAGCGGGCCGCGAATCGTCGGAGCGTTCTGGCGCAGATAATAGATCGCGCTGACGACGTCGTGGAACGCGGCGGGAGGGATGCGGTCGGTCTTGTCCCACTGCTTCTCCGGCGTCTCCTTGTGCATGCGCGCCACGCCGGCGTTGTAATCGAAGAGCGTCCGCTCTTTGCGCGATTTATCCTTCCACGAATACGCGTGATAGGTCATCAGCGTGCGCTGTCCCGACGCTTCGATCTGCGTTTCGTACGCGTAGAAGCCGCTCTTCCCCGCCGGCGCGGTGATGAGCAGCGAGCTGTCGATGGCGGCGCGGCCGGCGGCGGGATAGGTGGTCTTCAATTCGCCGACGCCCGAGGTGGGAAACATGATGCCGGCAATCCACGAGAGTCCGCCGCGCAGCTTCCACGTATATTTGAACGACTCGACTTTGGCGGGACCGCTGCAATTCAGATCGACCGCGTTCGCGGCCGGAATCGCGCAGGCGAAGACGAGCGCGAGCATTGCGTGACGGATCGGCCTCATGAACGCGGGGGAAAACAGGGTGATCCCCGTCGATATGCCACGTCAGACAGGTTCAGGACACGGAATCGTTACTGAGTCGGCCCAGACTCAAGGCGCTCAACACGAGCCTGCAACCCCACCACGATCTCTTCGAGCGTG
>DATART010000089.1:0-6509 GCA_036264035.1 Thermoanaerobaculia bacterium
GTCCGAAGTTGGAAGTGCGCGCGTATCGCGTTGCACGCTCCGCCGTCTCTCCACTTCCAACTTCGGACCTGACCCCTTCATCCACAGATCCGATGGCGATCTCTCGAGATCGAACTTCGATCTGTGCATATCAGGAATCGATCTGAGTCGATCGAAGATCGATATGCAGAGATCGGGAAGCGATCTATCGAGATCGAGAGTTGATATGTCGAGATCACGATTCGATCTATGCATATCGCGATTCGATATATCGAGATCGCGATTCGATATGCGGAGATGGAAAGGTGATCGATGGAGATCGGGATTCTATCGGCGCCGGCGGGCAGTCCGAACATCCTGACGCCCTTTCCACCCGGTGATACGATCGCGCGCCGCGTTTTGCGCAGGCACTAATTTCCGGAGGGGCTCCAGGTGGATATTGCAGTCATCGGAACGGGCTATGTCGGGCTCGTTACCGGGGCCGGGCTGGCCGACTTTGGCAACGACGTCATTTGTTGTGACATCGATCCGAAGAAAATCGACGCGCTGAATAGCGGACAGATTCCGATCTACGAGCCGGGTCTCGACAAGATCGTCAGCCGCAACGTTGACGAGGGACGGCTGCGGTTCACGACCGACCTCGGCGACGCCATCAGCCGCAGCCGCGCGATCTTTATCGCTGTCGGGACGCCTCCGAAGCCGGACGGGTCGGCGAACCTCAGCTTCGTCGAAGACGTCGCGCGCACGATCGCGAAGCACATGAACGGACCGAAGCTCGTCATCACCAAGTCGACCGTCCCCATCGGCACTGGCCGGATGATCGAGCGGATCCTCGAAGAGGCCGGCCACGGGCAGAAGGGCTCCGTCGTTTCGAATCCCGAGTTTCTGCGCGAAGGGTCGGCCATCGAAGACTTCCTGAAACCCGATCGCGTCGTCATCGGGGCCTCGGACGACGAATCGGTCGCGTTGATGAAGGAGATTTACGCGCCGCTGCACTCGCTCGAAATCCCGTTCGTCGTGACGAATGTCGAGTCGGCGGAGTTGATCAAGTATGCGGCCAACGGCTTTCTGGCGACGAAGATCTCGTTCATCAACGAGGTCGCGCAAATCTGCGAGCGCGTCGGGGGCAATGTGCAGGATGTTGCGCTCGGCATGGGTCTGGATACTCGCATCGGCCCCAAATTCCTCCAGGCCGGTCCCGGCTTCGGCGGATCGTGTTTCCCGAAAGACAGCTCGGCGATGGCCACGATCGCACGGGCGCATGGCTATCCGTTTCAGATCATGGAAGCGGTGCTGCGCGTCAACGACGACATCAAATCGCGCATGGTCACGAAGATCGTCGAGGCGTTGGGCGGCGACGTAAAGGGAACGACCATCGGCATCCTCGGTCTGGCGTTCAAGCCGGACACGGACGACATGCGCGACTCGCCGGCGATTCCGGTCATCAGAGGATTGCAGTCCCTCGGCGCGCGGATTCAGGCGTACGACCCGCAGTCGATGGAAAACAGCCGCGCGATTTTCAAGGACGTTGATTACTGCGAAGACGCGTATGGAACGGCCGAGGGAGCGGATGCGATCGTGCTGGCAACGGAATGGAATGCGTTCCGCGCGCTGAATTTCGAACGGATCAAGAAAGCGATGAAAGTGCCGAATCTCATCGACCTCCGCAACGTCTACGATCCGCAGCGCATGAATTCGCTCGGTTTCTACTACACGTCCGTCGGCCGTGCCGAAGACGTTCGCAAGGCGGTGAGCGCCTGATGGGACGCGCGCTCATCACCGGCGGCGCCGGGTTCCTCGGCTCGCATCTCTGCGAGCTGTTCCTCGATCGCGGCCACGAAGTCATCTGCATCGACAACCTGCTCACCGGCAATCCGGCCAACGTTCAGCACTTGATCGGCCGGGACGGTTTTTCATTCATCAAGTACGACGTTACGAACCACATCCATATCGATGGCGCACTCGATTACGTCCTCCATTTCGCGTCGCCGGCCAGTCCGATCGATTACCTCGAGAAGCCGATCCAGACGCTGAAAGTCGGATCGCTCGGCACGCACAAAACGCTCGGCGTCGCTAAGGACAAAGGCGCGCGCTATCTCATCGCGTCGACCTCCGAGGTTTACGGCGATCCGCTCGTGCATCCGCAGAAAGAGGACTACTGGGGCAACGTGAACCCGGTCGGTCCGCGCGGCGTTTACGATGAAGCCAAGCGGTTTGCCGAGGCGATGACGATGGCGTATCACCGCTTCCATGGCGTTCAGACGCGCATCGTGCGCATCTTCAACACGTATGGGCCGCGCATGCGCATCAAAGACGGCCGCGTCGTGCCGGCGTTCATCTCCCAGGCGCTGCGCAACGAGCCGATGACGGTGTTCGGCGACGGCTCGCAGACGCGCTCGTTCTGCTTCGTCACCGATCTGATCGAAGGCATCTACCGCCTGCTGATGTCGGATGAAGTGAACCCGACCAACATCGGCAATCCGAACGAGATGACCGTTCTGCAGTTCGCGGAGGAGATCAAGCGGCTGACCGGCAGCAACGCGCCGATCGAGTTCCGTCCGCTGCCCGAGGATGATCCGAAGATTCGGCGGCCCGACATCACCAAAGCGCGGTCGATTCTGAAGTGGGAGCCGGTCGTGCCTCTCGAAGAAGGGCTGCAAAAGACGATCGACTATTTTCGAAGGGTGCTGTGATGATCAAACGCGTCGTGATCGCATTCGCCGCCGGCTTCGTCTCCACGCTCGTCTTTCACCAGTGCGTGCTCGCGCTGCTGCACGCGTTCAACATCGCGCCGCGCGCGGCGTGGCCGATGCAGGCTGTGCCGCCGTTCGGCATCCCGGCGGTGATCTCGCTGGCGTTCTGGGGCGGCGTGTGGGGCGCGATCATGATGCCGATGATCGAAGGCCGCCGCGGATCGTCATTCTGGATTGCCGCCATCCTCTTCGGCGCGATCTTCCCGACGCTCGTGGCATGGTTCATCGTCTCGCCGATCAAGCATCAACCGATCGCGAGCGGATGGAAACCGCGGTCGATGATGATCGGACCGCTCGTCAACGCCGCCTGGGGCTTCGGTACTGCATTGATCTACCGGGTTTTCATCCCGCGGTAATACTTCTGCCTTGCCTTCCGGTGGAAGGCGACCTACGTTAATCCTCCTAAAAACCATCGAAGGAGGAGGCGCCATGGCGCAGACACGGAGAAGGTTTCTCAAGGTAATCGGGGGAGCGATTGCCGCATCGACGTTGTTCGACGTCGACAAACTCCTCGCCGGCCCTACGTTCATTCGCAAAGACGTCGGAGGACTCACGGCCGGCAGCTCGGATCTGGTGTCGTACGGGAACGCGATCAACGCGATGAAGGCGTTGCCGTCGACGAACCCGCTCAGTTGGGCCTATCAGGCAGCGATTCATGGGACGACGCTGCCGGGCGCGCATCCGGCCTGGAACACGTGCGAGCATGGCACGCTCGAGTTCCTGTCATGGCATCGGATGTACCTGTACTGGTTCGAGCGGATCATCCGCAAAAAATCGGGCGATCCGAATTTCGCGCTGCCGTTCTGGAATTACGAGTCATCTTCGGAGCGCTACCTTCCGCCGCCGTTCCGCACTCCCGGAACAGGCCTGTACGTTCCGGACGCGAATCGCGGCACGGGCTGGAATAGCGGAACGTCGTCTTTGCCGGGAACGGCCGTCTCCACGAGCGGATGCCTGCCGCAGGTTCCCTTCACTTCGTTCAGCAACAATCTCGAAGGCACTCCGCACGCGGCTGTCCACAACACGTTTGGGTCGACGGGCGGTTGGATGGGGTCCATCGACACCGCCGCACAGGATCCGATCTTTTTTCTGCATCACTGCAACATCGACCGGATCTGGAACGCCTGGCTGGCGCAGGGCGGCGGCCGCACCAATCCGCTCGGCGACACGACGTGGAAGACGAAGAAGTTCCTCTTCTTCAACGAGGACGGCAAGGAAGTCTGGATGACCGGCTGCGACATCCTCCGCGCGCAGGAGCAGCTCGGGTACGTCTACCAGAACGAACCGCCGCAGGTGAAGGAGTACTGTCTGAAGCTGCCGCCGTGGTGGTGGAAGTACCTTTACGAAGTCGTCATTCAGTGGCCGCCGATCAAGCTGCCGCCGGGCCCCGATCCCGGTCCGATCGAGATCGACATCCGCCAGTTCCGCGAGCGTCTTCAGAAGATCGCCGAAGATAAGAATGTCGGGTTGGTGCTGCAGCTCAACGACGTGACGGCGGATCGGCAGCCGAACGTCTTCTGGGAGGTCTACGCCGGCCTCGGCAAAGGCGATCGCGCTGTGCCCGAGAGCCGCAACTACATCGGGAACCTGGCGCTTTTCGGCGGAGGCGTTCATGCCGGCGAAGGACATGGATCGGCGCGAGCCGCGGATTTTGAGCTGCCGCTCAACGCGGCGATCCGGACAGCGTTAGCGAACGGCGAGACAGCGCTGTCGGTGCGTTTCGTCGCGCGCGGCGCCGCTTCGAAGGAGCCGCGGCAGTACAGAAACAATGCGGCCGTCACGATCGGAAAGGTAGCCATCGCCGTCCGCCGTCCCGAACAGGCCAAGATCTAGAACATGCTTCAGCATCTCTTCGTTGCGGCGGGCATCCTCAGTTCGATGCTCGCCGCAACACCTCCCGCGATTCGCCTCCCTCGCATCACCATTCTGAAGGGAAGTTCCGCCAGCACGGTGGACGTGAATCTCACTTCCGAGCGCCGGCGTCTGCTGGCAGTCGATCGCGCGCACGACGTCATCCTCGATCTCGACGGCATCGAAGCGGAGCGATCTCCCGCCGTCTTTTTCGAGGTTTACATTCACGCGAAGAATGCCGCGCGGAAACGCTCCGCCGGCAACGTCGCACTCTTTGGTCAAGGCATCCGCGGCGAGACGCGCGCGTTTCGCCCGGCGCACATGCAGCTGGTGATCACGGACGACCTCCGCGAAGCGCTTCGCAGATCGCCCGTCATCGCGATCACGTTCGTGGCGCAAGGCGCAAGCGGATTACCGTCGCCGCCGCGCTCGGCATCGGCGGTCGTGATCGGGCGGCCGTCGATCGTGATCGCGCCGAGCACGCGGCAGTGACGCGCTGGAACAGTTGATGAGATTCTTCGCGTTGCTCAGCAGACATGAGACGCGTCGTCGTCACAGGAATGGGCGTGATCTCGCCGCTCGGCAACGATCCCGATTCGCTCTTCTCCGCGTTGATGGAAGGGCGTTCGGGCGTACGCGAGGTCGTCACCGAGGGACCGAAGGGGACGAATTCGAACGCGGGCGGGGCCGTGGACTTTAATCCCGCGCCGTTCGTGCAGCGTCCCGACCAGATCGACCGCGTCACGCAGTTCTCGATCGCCGCTGCGTCGATGGCGGTGAAGGATTCCGGCATCGAATTCAGTGACGCGAATCGTGCTCGCGCCGGCGTCTCGTTCGGAACCGGCATGGGTACAGCGAACGCGCTCGAAGAGACGTTCGCGCAGTTGCTGCTGCGCGATCCCGATCGCGTGAAGCCGCTGACGGTTCTGAAGGTGATGAACAACGCACCGGCCGGACACATCGCCATCCAGCATGGTTTGGCCGGACCGGATCTCACCTACTCCTGCGCGTGCTCGTCGTCGTCCGTCTCGATCGGCGAGGCGTTCCGGCAGATCCGTCACGGCTACGCCGATGTGATGATCGCCGGCGGTGCCGAGGCACCGCTGACGTTCGGGTTTTACAAATCGTGGGAGGCGATGCATGTGCTGGCCATGCCGGATCGCGCGAACTTCTCCACCGCCTGCCACCCCTTTTCGAAAAGCCGCACCGGCCTGGTACTAGGCGAAGGCGCGGCGATGGTGATACTCGAAGAGCGCGATGCGGCGATGCGCCGCGGCGCGCGGATCTACGGCGAATTGATTGGCTATGGATCGAGCAACGATCACCAGCACATCACCAAGCCGTCCGTCGAAGGTCAGGCGCACGCGATGACGCTGGCGCTGGACGACGCGAAAATCGACGCGGACGATATCGGCTACATCAACGCGCACGGCACAGCGACGGTGTTGAACGACGTGACCGAAACGCGCGCGATCAAGAAGGTGTTCGGCGAGCGCGCCTGGAAACTCCCCGTCAGTTCGACGAAGTCGATGCACGGCCACCTCCTCGGCGGCGCCGGCGCGTTGGAGTTCGCCATCGCGCTGCTGGCGCTCGACCGCAACGCCGTGCCGCCCACGGCCAATCTCGACGTCCCCGATCCCGACTGCGATCTCGATTACGTTCCCGGCGTTGGGCGGACCGATCAGGACGTCCGCTGCGTGATGTCGAACTCGTTCGCCTTCGGCGGGACGAACGCGGTTCTCATCGCGCGGAAACCGTGAGATAGGACCAGGCGCTGCATCTTGCCAAAGCACAGACAAGAGTGTCTGTGCCACACCAGCTCTCCGGAGTAGCAGCATTCGCCCAAGTACAGCAGGATTAATGTGGCACAGACGCAGACGTGTCCAAATTAGCCGGCGTCGCGCAGTGTGGATTGCTGCAGCGAAG
>DATART010000226.1:0-9462 GCA_036264035.1 Thermoanaerobaculia bacterium
CTATCGATGAGGTCCAAGGACTGATTGATGAGCTTCGTTGAGTCCATTGATTCACTTCGGGACGCCATTGATTAGGTTGTCGACCTATTAAAAGGCGTCGCCGACCTCATCGAATAGGTTCGCGACCATTAAAAAGCGGTCGCGGAGCTTATCGAATAGGTTTCCCGACCGATTAAAAGCGTCGCGAACCTCATCGAATAGCTCCATGGAGTGATTCGAAAGAGTCGCCGAACCCATCGATTTAGTCCATGGACCTATTCAAAAGCCTCGCCGACCTCATCGAATCGATCCGCGACCTGGCAAAAAGCGTCGTGGACTTCATCGATGAGGTCCGTCGGCCGTTAAAAAGCGCGGCGGACTTCCTCGATAAGGTCCGTGACCTATTAAAAAGCGTCGCGGACCTCATCGAAGAGGTCCATGAACTCATTTAAATGGCCGCGATGGAACCTCTTGGCGCACGAACCACGAGCGAAGTGGTCCATATTGCCCTTCAGGAACTTTGAACTGTGGATCGCTCGATTCTGCCGGTCTTTCGGGGCAGTCTTTGACCACGTGCCTCTAAATTGACCCGCCTGAAGTCCCTGAAAAGGGTCAGACTGTGAGCCGTTTGGGATCGCATCAGTGGTGAAGTTCTTTTAGAATCAGGCACTTACGATGTAACAGATCGATGGCAGCACGGTTGCTCTTAGGGACGACAATGCCGTCAACGCGGCTTGTCTGCCTCACAGGCCATTTCACACTAACTTTAAGGAGAGGGACCCAGTACATGAAGAAAGCTTTGGTCTTCGTTTTTGCAGCAACGCTCGCTACTTCGGTATTCGCTCAGGGCAACAGTAACAACGACGTCAACAAAGGCAATGGCTTCGGCCATCCGAACAACCAAGCCGGCGCAGCCCGCAGCACCGGAAATCTGGTCTATCACAGCGGCGGAAAGGTCATCCGCAACGCTCACGTGGTCCTGATTTTCTGGGGCTCGTTCCCCAGCGGCTACACGACCAACATGCAGAACTTCCGCAATCAGTTCGGCACGACGGGCGAGTACAACACGATCACGCAGTACACCGGCATCGATGACGCTACCGGCACGACCGGCGCGATCGCCCTCTCCAACCTCGCCGGCGGTCCGATTGATTACTTCGACACCTCGACGCCTCCGACGAATTGCACCGATGCGGTCGTCGTCGCGGAAGTCAAGAAGGTCATCGCCGCGCAGGGCTCGACCGACTACAACGCCATCTACGAAGTCTTCATCCCGAGCGGTTCGTATTCGTCGAGCGGCTCGTCGACTTCGTGCGGCGGTCCGAATCTGGCCTATTGCGCGTATCACAGCCATTATGTCGACGGCGCCGGCAAGAACGTGAAGTACTCGATCGAGCCGTGGGCCGGTTGCTCGGGTTGCCAGGCGTTCGGCAACACGTCGCTCGACCAGGAGCACTTCGTTTGCCACGAGACCCGTGAGGCCGTCACCGACGCCCTCGGCAATGCATGGTTCGACAGCCGCGGCAATGAAGCCGACGACAAATGCGCGTGGACCCCGACTCCGTTCATCGGCACCGGCGGCTTCGGCTACCAGTACGAGTGGTCGAACGCCAACAGCGGCTGCATCAAGACCCGCTAATCTCTCTCTCCCCGGAATCGAGAAGGCCCCGCGCGAGCGGGGCCTTTTTTGTTAGTGCTGGCGGTCCCAGGTCTTCTCGTTTTCGGTGATGTCGAAGTAGATGGTACGCTCGGAGTGATCGGCGAGCTCGATCTTCACCACTTCGTACCGGCGCAACGCGGAGCCTTCACCGGCGTGCGCGATTCCGCCGCCGGCTCTGCGGAAGCGGCCGTAACGGTCGAAAATCCAGTTGTTCTGGAAGTCGATTCCTTCGTTCGGCGCGTCCGTAGGAACGACGACCGCCGTTTCCGGAGAGTCGCCGGTGTGGTCGACGAGCGCGTCCGCGGAAACAGCCGCCGGTTTCGGCGCGGTGGCGGCGACGGGCGTAGCGACAGGCGCGGGCTGCGGCTTCGTCGTGCAGGCGACGGTAGCGGCGGCGATGGCGAGGAGCAGTTCTTTGCGCATGGTTGCGGCGTCAACGACCCGGCTGCGATAAATCTTCCGCGAGCCGCACGTACGCCTCGTAGCGGGCGCGGCTCAGTTCGCCCGATTCCGCGCGCTCTTTCACCGCGCAGCCCGGCTCGGGGAGATGCGTGCAGTCGTTGAAACGGCAGTACTCGCCCGGCTCCGAAAATTCAGGAAAGTAATCGCGCAGCGAATCGAGCGTCAGGTTCCAGAGACCGAACTCGCGGATGCCGGGCGTGTCGATCAGATACGTGCCGCCACCGAGGTCGTGGAGGGTGGAGGCGGTGGTGGTGTGACGGCCGGTGCCGCGTTTGTGCAGCTCGCCGGTGGCAATCTCGAGACGCTCATCGAGGGCGTTGAGGATCGAAGACTTGCCGACGCCGCTATGGCCGACCAGCGCGCAGGTTTTTCCCTCGACGAGCGATCGCAACTCGGTGATTCCTTCGCCGGCTTTGACGGAACAGGGGATCACCGGCACCCCGAGCGCGCGATACGGATCGAGTGTGGCCAGTTCGCGAGCACGCTCGTGGTCGTCGAGCAGATCGATCTTGTTGACGCAGATCGCCGCCTGTGCGCCGCCGCGTTGGATGGCGATGAGGAAGCGGTCGATGAGCCGCGGCCGCAGCGGGGGTGCCTTCACCGACACGACGTGGATGACGACGTCGATGTTCGCGGCGATGAGGCGTTGCACCCGAGGATTCAGCGGATCGGGACGCGAGAGCACGGTGCGCCGCGCCAGGACGCCGGCGAGGCGGCACATTCCGTCGGTGATTTCCGTGACGACGCGGTCACCGACGGCCAGCGCGCTCTTCTGCCGTTTCGCCAGCTCCGCGGGAACGATGCAATCGAATTCGCGCTGGTCGTGGAAAAGCCGGCATCGCCCGCTGCCGATCTGAATCACGATCGCGGCATCGTGAAGATCGACGTCCGGCACGGTTCCCCAGGCGCCGGTCTCGATCGCGCCGTCATCCGGCTCGGACGGCTTGCGCCGCTTGCCGCCGCGCCGCGCAACGGGCTCATTCCAATCATCGTCTTGACGTCCACGCTTCTTCACTCGATGCACCTCATCAAGCCACAGTGTAAGATGCATGGAAATCAATTCATCGGAAGGTTCGAGAGCTCCAGGCATGTCCCGAGTCGAGAAACCCCTTGTCCTCATTGCCGACGACAACGAAGCGACGTGCACGCTTCTCACGGCGCTCCTCCATCGCGATTTCACCGTCGAAACGGCCTTCGACGGTCAGGAGACGATCGAGCGTCTGCGCACGCGGCGCTACGACGTGGTCCTGCTCGATCTGCGGATGCCGCTTGCCGACGGTTTCAGCGTCCTCGATTTTCTGAAGGAGCATCAGCCGGCCATGCTGTCGCGCGTATTGGTCGTGACCGCCGCCGTCTCCGCGCGCGACCTGCAGCGCGCGGCGTCCTACGGACTTTGCGGCGTCGTCACGAAACCGTTCGAGGTGGAGACGCTGCTGGCAACGGTGAAGGCGTGCGCGTCGGTCCACGACGGCAACCCGCTCGGCCCGATGCTCTGTTCGAGCGGTCCGGTGATCCTGTTCCTCGCGGATTTGCTGCGGCAGCGTTTGATGTAGCTACGCGGAAAAGCGATTCAGCAGCGCCAGCAGCGGACTTCCCGCAATCACCGTGGCGATGGCCATCGTCCCGAACGCATTGCGGCTGCGGATCTCCGCGCATGCCACGACCAGCGATGCCAGCTCCTCCGGATCGAACGGCTTGCGCACGATGCCGTGAATTCGCTGCGGATCGAGATGATCGACGGCGGCCCGCTCCGCTCCGGTGATCACCAGCACCACCGGCGGCGACGCCATCGACGGCCCATCGAGCGCGTCAAGAACGCCGAAGCCGTCCAGCACCGGCATGAGCAGGTCGAGGAGAATGACTGCGTACGGATGTTCTTTGACGAGCGCCAGCGCTTCGGCGCCGTCGCCCGCCTGATCGACGGTCAGCGAATACCGCTCCAGAATCCAGACGAGAAGGCGGCGGATGATCGGATCGTCATCGACGACCAGCACGCGTTTCTGCTGCTCCGCATTCATCCTTTTGATCCTGCCGCGCCGCAGTTCTGCACAGGCTGTTCCGAGCCCGTCGAGCTCAGCTTCTACTGCACGCCTTCTTTGAAGGGAATCAACGGATCGATGTCGACCGGAACGTTGTTGGCGGCATCGAGCGCGCTGCGAAGATCGGCCGGCATTTTGTCGTACTTGTTGAACCAGCCCTCGGCACGGGCGCGATCGCCCGTCGCTTCGATCTCGAGCAGTTCCTTCGCCAGCGCGGCCAGCGTTCCGGGCATCTTGGCGTAGTCGATGACGTAGCGTCCCGACGCCGCGCGCGTGATCGCACCGTTCTCCGACAGGTAGTTGAATTCCATCATCTCCGCGCGCCCATGCGCCTCGGCCGTCCCGAATCGAACGGTGCGGAAGATGCCGGCGACATACGACGCGTAGTACTCCTCGAGGCGTTCTTTCGGCAGCGCGCCGTGGTCGACGAGCCATTTCAGTCCGAACATGCCGCAGACGTCGGCCTTCGCTTCTTCCAGTCCCGAGTACGTCGGTCCGATCGCTTCGCGAATGTCAACGTGTTGACCACCTTTGCGCGCGAAGGCGGGGCCGAGGCCGTGACAGATCTCATGCATCATCACCGCGGCCAGATACCCTTCGCCGGATGCCTGCGCGGCCTGGTCAGGACGCATGATCAATTTCGCCACCGGCAGGATCACGTAGTTGACGCGCGCGTCCGTGAAGTTCTTGAAGAAAATTTTCTTCGAGCCGACCTTCTCGTGGATGCGCGGATCGTTCGGGAGATTGTCGGCAGCGGCCTGATACCCGTGGCGCAGATCGCCGGCGCGGAACGGCGCGTCCATCACTTCCATCGGCGTCTCGAGCCCTTTCTTCGACGGACGATCCTCGGCGGGCAGCGGCAGAGCGTCCTGAATGTCGGGCACGTACTTTTTGAAGACGGCCAGTTTCGCCGACTCGGTCTCATTGCGCACGAGCACCGATGCGCCGTAGGAAGTCTTGATGCCGAGGAGATCGTCGAGGTAGGTCTCGTAGGGAGCAAAGATCAGGTCGAACTTCGGATCCTTGAGACGGACCCACGCCAGATCGCTCGGATAGTAATCGTCGTTCAGCAGCGCGGTTGCGCGCATGCGCAGGTAGTTCGCGAATGCCTTATCGTCGCTGGCCGCGGCGGCATTGCGCAGATGCTGCGCCGCCGGCACCAGCCATTGCTTGTACTTCACGTGATACGGCGTCGTCTTCAATCGCAACGGATTGCGGCTGGCGATTTCGACAACCGTCCGCTCGTCGTAAATGGCCTTCTTCTCGCTCGGATGCTCTTTCACGTAGGCCTCGATCTCGTCGCGCGAGAGACCTTTCGGCAGCAGGCTGCGGCCGGGCGGCATCGGTTCGTTGCCGATGAACGGCTCGTTGTGATTCAGAAGGTCGAAGCGGCTGCCGTTGATCCAGAGGTAGTGCCGCGCATCGCGCAGCTTCGGATCGGTCGCATTCGCGAGGCTGTTGTAGAGCGCCACGTTGACGGGGTCGTTCTGGCGCCAGAAGATGTTCTCGAGGTCGCGGCAAGCCGCGATCATCTCGTCGACGACGCGCCGCTCGCGCGCCGACATCCCCGCGTACGTGAACGGCATCTCCACTTTCTGAAAGCGCGCCACTCGCTGCGCGATGTCCGGCGCAACCTGGGATGGATCGAGTGACACGGCGGCGAGCAAGGCGATGGCGAGAAGTTTCATGGCGCGCGATTCTAATACGTGCGATCAGAACCGCTGGTGGAGGAGTTCTGGCCCACACGTTGGCCGAGCCTTGGGCAACCAACGCTGCCGGCCGTGCCGGCTACCGGCGGCGCAGGTTCTTCTGCACGGACTCGATCTCGCCGCGGATGAAGTCGACCTGCGCGAGTAGCTCGTCGACTTCGTTCGCGACGGCGCGTCCGTCGCCTTTGCGGATGCGATGCGTCTTGCGCTCGGCTGCCAGCGAACGCCAGAGTTGGGCGCGCTCGCCGGTCTCCATGCCGCTGATGACGCGGACGAGCGGATCGACGCCTTCCTCATCGGCGGAGTCGCCCAGGACTTCGTGCGGCGCCAGCTTGAGGATGCGGGTCAGTGTGAGGAAGAGGCCGAGGTCGAGATTCTGTTTGTCGCGCTCGATGCGCGAGAGGGTGGCAGCGCTGATTTCCGCGCGCCCGGCCAACTCTGTCAGCGACAGATTGCGGGACTGCCGAGCCACGCGGATTCGATTGCCTACCATAGGGACGTTCATAGTATCAGATGAACGCTGCTGCCCTTGCTGCCGCTTCCTCATCGTGACCTCCGCAACATTTTCGTCTCCGCATCGATCAGGTCGTGCTTGGAAGAGACCGAAGAAGAGGATTTTCATCGGCGCAGTCCGCGCCGGCCCGCTCCCGTGCTTTCGCTGCCCGGCAGGCGTGGAGCGCGGAAGTGAGGTCGGCGAAATCGAGCGGCTTGCGATAGAAGCGGCGCACCTTCCTGATCTCCTCGCTGCCGCTCCAGGTTTGTTCCGACGCCGCGGTCATGACGATCGTCCGGCTCAGAAGATCCGGCAGCGTGCGCCGGCAGTGACGCAGGATCTCCAGGCCGCTCGTACCTGGAAGAAGAAGATCCAGCACCATGGCGTCGACGGGCTGTTGTCGCAGGATGGACATCGCCTTCTCTCCGTCGTCGGCGAGCAACACATCGAAGCCCTCTCGTTTCGCGATTGCCGCCAGCAACGACAGCGTGGCGGAGTCGTCCTCGACCATCAACACGACGAAGTGTGACATGGGGTCCCCAGGTTATTTGCGTGGAACGCAACGG
The DNA here is from genome assembly GCA_036264035.1 of Thermoanaerobaculia bacterium. GTDB lineage: Bacteria > Acidobacteriota > Thermoanaerobaculia > Gp7-AA8 > Gp7-AA8 > JADGNZ01. Next base: position 6,909 of record DATART010000226.1, read on the forward strand.
ATCATACGGCGATTGTTGCGAATCGCAAAACCGGCGAGCTGTGCGGATCAGTGCGGCTGATGCGCAGTTTTGCGCCGGCGCCGTTTCGGCGGGCCGACAAGATGATCGATCTGCACCAGCTTTGTGAACAGTTCGCGCTGAAGGCGTCTCAGGCGCGCCACGTCGACGGCGCGCGCTGTTTCCAAACGAAGATCGCGGGCACAGGCGATGACTGCTGCGGCCCTCGCCAGCAGAGTATCTCCATCGACAGACATTGTGCGGTTATTTTATATCCGTTGCCGCCGCGCTTGCGAGCGGTACCGTACTGTCGTCCGAGGCAAGAAAACGGCGGATGACATCGGCACGGTCGCGCGACTTATTCTCACGCTCGTCGAATCGGACGGCCATCCATTCGTGTCCGCGCTGGCGCTCGGCCGCCGCCAGCCGTTTCGCCAGCCGCGCGCTCTCTTCGAGCGTTTTCATCGCCGTCCAGAGCGCTTCTTCCAGCTTGTCCCCCTGCGCGGCCAGCATCGTTTCGGGCGAGTAGGCATGACCGACGCGGCAGCGGAATCGCGTGAGCTCTCCCTCCTCGATCTCCCACAACACGCCGCCGCAGTCGGGACAGGAAAAGGCTGACGGCTGTCCCGGCCGATCGTCGCCGCGCAACGCCTTCGCATCCATCTCGGCAATCTTCTTTTCCAGCTCCATCTGCGTCACCTCTACGTTGCCGTGCACGTTTCGGTGTTCCTGTTTCACGCTTCGATCGAGCTGCGCGGCGATTTCAGCGAGCGGCAGAATGTAATCGACGGCGACATTGGCGATTGCGCTCGCAGGCATTCCGGGATAGGCAGCGTCATCAGGATCCTGGACGATGCTGATGCCGCCGCGCCGCTGGATGGCCAGCAGGCCCGCCGTGCCGTCGTCGAGCGTGCCGCTCAGAATGACGCCGATCGCTCGCGGCCCGTACGCCAGCGCGGCGCTCCGGAAGAGCGGATCGACGGATGGCCGCGCCCGGTTCTCACGCGGTCCGCGCGGCGTGCGCAGCGTGCCATCCGCCTCGACGATCAGGTGCCGGTCCGGCGGCGCGACATAGACGACGCCGCTCCGCGCCCGTTCTCCCTCTTCCGCGCTCCTCACCTGGAGCGGTCCAGCGCGATCCAGAATTTTCGGGAGCACGCTCGGCGAATCGGCCGGGATGTGCAGCACCAAAAGAAGGGGCGCGCCGAAGTCTTCCGGCAGGCCTTGCAGGAGCTCTTTGAGGGCCTCGATTCCACCCGCGGAGGCTCCGATGACCACGATTTTCGAATGCGGCAAAGTCGCTCCTCGGCGGATGAATAGCAAAACGAGCGCCGCTGGCATCGCGAGAGGTGGGAAACAACCTCGTCGCTTCGATTCGGTTGCGCGCGAAGGCGCGCTCGACAATTCAGCCCCGCGCTCAGCGCGGGGAAACCGATTGCGAACAAGGCCGTGGCCGCGGAGGCGGCCACCGGAAATTGGTCGCGCCGCGCGAGACCTTATGGCGGCCGCCTGCGCGGCCGCCGAATCCGTGCGCGCGCCCACGACCCCGCGCTGAGCGCGGGGCTGCATTGCCGAGCGCGCCTTCGCGCGCAACCGGATCGGACGTGAAATCGATTGATTTCTTCACAGCCTCTGAATCGGCGGAGCGGCTTCGGCGGCTCATGATGACAGGTCGGTCGCTGCGACGAGTTCTCCAAGCTCTAAGATGACGGCGCCCGCGCGGCGCTCCTTGCGCCGGCCTGTACAATCGTCCTTTCGCATCTCCCCACGGAGACTCATTGCCCCCCAAACCTGCACGCTCTGCTGCCAAGCGAAAGGCGCGCGCAGCGCCACCCGCGCGCGACGAACATTTTCCGATCATCGCCGTCGGGGCCTCGGCCGGCGGGCTCGAACCGTTCGTCGCCTTGCTGCGAAACATCCCCGAAGATTCGCGGCTGGCCATCATCTATCTCCAGCACTCCGACGTCAGCCACATCAGCGAATTGCCGCAGGTGCTGGCGCGCGTGACGAAGATTCCTGTCCGGCTGGCGGTCGATACGACGCGCATCGATCCGAACGCCGTCTACGTCGCCCCGCCGGATGGCGTGGTCACCTTTTCGGAGGGCGTGCTCCGCGTCGAGCCGCGCGGCGACCGGGCCGTGATGCCGATCGATGCCCTGCTGCGTTCGCTCGCCCTCGATCAGGGCAGCCGCGCCATCAGCGTCATCCTTTCCGGCACGGCCTCGGACGGCACGCTCGGCTCGAAAGCGATCAAGGCCGAGGGCGGGATCACCTTCGCGCAGGACGACAGCGCGCGTTTCGACGGCATGCCGCGCAGCGCCATCGCCGCCGGCGCCATCGATTTCATCCTTCCGCCCGATGAGATCGCCGGCGAGATCGTACGGATCGCCCGCCACTCATACGTGGCGCATGACGGCGGTGGCGATCATTTCGATGAACACGAGCTGACGCGTATCTTCACCATCCTTCGCGCCGCACACGACGTCGATTTCACCTACTACAAGCCGCCCACGATCGAACGGCGCATCCGCCGCCGCATGGCCATGCAGAAGGTGGA
>DATART010000159.1:0-2162 GCA_036264035.1 Thermoanaerobaculia bacterium
CCAAGACGCTCGACTACGGCTGCATCAATGATGTGCCGCCGTTCGATCGCATCAATCCGTCCGCCGAGAACATCGCGGAATGGTTCGCACGCGAGCTCGGCGCCGCCGTGGCGGGCGAAGATGCCGTCGTGCAAGCCGTCACGATCTGGGAAGGGCCGGTGAACTCGGTAACGTTTCGTCCGTGAACATGAACAAGATTCCGAACCACACCGCGCTGAAGGAGTGGGCCTCCGTCATCGAGGCCCTCGGCAGCGGCGCGCAGATTGTGCTCATTCGAAAAGGCGGCCTGGCCGATCAGTCCTTCGGCGTCGAGGCGCAGCGGTTCTACCTCTTTCCGACGAATTACCACGACGCCGGCGGCGCGGAACCGTCGCATGTTCGGATCACGCACTGGGCCGAGGTTGTGAAGACGTGGCAGATTCGCGATGCGGCGATGTTGCCGCGTCTGGAAGCGCTCACTATCCTCGATTCAGCCGCGATCGAAACTCGTTACCGCTTCCGGCCGGATCAGGCCATCAACGTCATCGCCGTCCGCGCGTATCGACTCGCCAACCCCGCCGGCATCGTCATGAAGCCCGAGTACTCCGGATGCCGGAGCTGGGTCAGCATCGATGAAGAGATCGACATCGACGGCTCCGTTGCTGCGCTGAGCGATGACGCACTCGACGCACAGATCAACGCGATCGACCTGTTGCTCACCGAACCCGTCCCGACGTGGAACTGACAGTCATCATCATCATGCTGGCGGCAGGCGTCGGATTGGCGGCGTCGGTGATCGTCACGTTCGCGGCCACGCAGCGCGAGGCCGACATGAGCGGCGCCACGCGCGCGAAGGCCGCGCCGGACCGCAATCACATCGCCGCGTCGCTGCTGGTCAACCTGCTTGTCTGCGGAGGAACGCCACCCGACGCGGCGATGCGTGCGATCCGCAAGAATGCGGGCCTGGCCGCTCCGGTCACGTCGTCGATCGACATCACCAGCTGGACCGAGCGCTATGCGAAGTTGTCCACGCCCGAACAGCGCATGTGGCTCCTCGACACTGCCGTCCGTCTGATCGCCGATCGCACTACGCCCGTTCCGCTGCGCCAATACTCGGCACTGCTCGATCTCAGTTTCGCGCTCGGCTTCCAGACCGATGCCTTGGCAAAGTTGCGCGACGTGTATGGTTTCGATTACGTCGATCATGCGAAGGACGCACGCCCGCGTAGCGCCGACCGCGGCGGCGTCACGACGCCGCTTTATTCGCGCGACGACCGGGAGCCCGCCGAGTTGCTCGGCATCCTCGGCGTCGAAGCTCCGGCCTCGCGCGCCATCGTCATCGCCGCGTACCGCAAGCTCGCCGCGCAGCATCATCCGGACAAAGTCTTCGGCGAGCCAGCCGAGGTGCAGAACGCGGCGGCGAAGAGGTTCATCGAGATCACCAGGGCGTACGAAACCCTCCTGACGCTCTACGACTAAACTCTTGCCCTTCGCCGCAGGACGTGTATAATACCCGTTCGGGAATTCGGGTAGTTCACAGGTTGTTCACCGGCACTTCCCCTCCGTAGACCGTAGTAAATCTCGACGAAACAACATTGAGGACGGACGTGTCCGGTCGCGGTGACGCGGACGCCGGCCCGGCTTCACATCGAGGAAACGCTTCAGCAATCGCCGCTCGGAATCGTAAAGCTCACCATAGCAACGACTTCGGCAGCGCATCCCACGAGCTTGGGAGCCCCCGGTAACCATTTTATTTGCCGCTGCATCTAATAACGATAACGGCACGACTTACGCATTTTTTGGGAAGCAGACGTACGGGAGACACGATGAAGACGGCTGTCGCAACTGATCACGAGCAGGGATGGGACTTCGAAAAGGCAGCGATGCCTTACGTCGACTCCCTCTACAACACTGCCTATCGCATGACGAGGAACTCCGAAGACGCGGAGGACCTCGTTCAGGAGACGTACCTCAAGGCCTACAAGTACTACGACAAGTTCGAAGAAGGCACGAACTTCAAGGCGTGGCTCTTCAAGATCATGAAGAACACGTTCATCAACAATTATCGGAAGAAGAAGCTCACGCCGCACAAGATCGACTTCTCCGAGATTGAAGAGTCGTACGAACGGGTCATCCAGAAGAACGCGCCGGACCTCATCAAGGATCCGGAGAGCGAGATCTTC
>DATART010000183.1:0-8772 GCA_036264035.1 Thermoanaerobaculia bacterium
TAGGTGTCGTCAGTTTGTTCTCGGAAATGCGATACCGCGCGTCATACTGCATCGTCTTCGTGGTTCCGTTGCCGTAGGCCAATGCGGTCATCGGACCAAACGGCAGATACGACGCCGACGTGACCAGCGGAGCACCGTCGGATGCCGTGAGTGGCCGGCCGGCAAAGTCGAATGTGTACTGCACGACGCGTCCCGACGGGTATCTCAGGCTGGTCCTGTTGCCGTCCTGATCGTACGCGAAACCGGTGGTCAGGTCGGAATCCGCGACCAAGGTCAGCAGGCCTCGGCGTTCGTAGCTGTAACTGGCCGTGTTCGCCGGATCGTTCATCGTGGTCAATCGGCCGATGCCGTTGGGGCTGCTGCCGGATTCGTCATAGCTATAGGTCACCGACTCCGTATTCAACCCCGTCTTCGCCGACACGGAGGACAACACACGATTCAAGGCATCGTACGTCCGAGTCGTCGTCGCATTGTTCGCGTCTGTCGTGGTGCTCAGATTACCGGCGGCATCGTACGCGTAACTCGTGACGCCCGTGACGGGGCTGGTCTGCGAAAGCATTCGTCCGAAATCATCGTAAACGTACGACGTCACGTTGCCGTTCGGATCGGTCACGGATGTGAGATTGCCGTGGATGTCGTACGCGTAGGCAGTGGCGATCTGGCCGCCGGGCGCGGTGGAAAGCGTTTGGGTCACCGTGGCGAGACGATTGACGGGATCGTAGGCGTAGAACGTATTGGCCGCCGTGTGGCGCTCGTCCTGAACCGAGATCACGTTGTTCGCGCCGTCGTAGTGGTAGACGACCTTGCTGCTGTCGGGATGATCGATTTCCCTCAGCCGGCCGAAGGAGTCGTACTGGAACGCGTCGGAGCGGGTAGTCGTCCATGATCCGGGATGGCCGCCTAGGTAGCGTTCGGCGGATTTGTGACCGGTGGCCGGATCGTAGTCGTATTCGATCCGTTCGTACGCCGTCGCGGAGACCTGGCGCGTCGTCGCCGTCGTGCGGCCTCGGTTGTCGTATTCGTATGTCGTCGTGCCGCCGCGAGGAGTCGTTGTCGACGCGAGAGGGCCGAGGGCGGGCTGGTAAGTGCGGGAGGTGACGATGTCGGTGGCACAAAGCGGATCGGCGGTGGTGTCGCAGCCGGGAATCGCCTTCAGCGTTGAGGTCAGCAGACGTCCGATCGCGTCGAAGGTGGATTCCGTCGCTACTCCATTCGGATCGACGGTGCGGCCGGCGTTGCCGAAGACGTCGTAATTTTCGAAGCGGGTGATGTGTCCGGCGGCGTTGCGGACCGCGGCCAGACGACCGCGCCAGAATGCGGGAACGGCGGCATCCACTGGATAGTAGACCAACTTGGTCGTGTCCGAGACATCGGTCCGAGGACCGTCGCTGCTCTTGCGGAGGCCGATCGGCTGCGCAAGGCTCGTCCACGCTGTGTCGAACGCGCCTCCCGGATTGAACGCCGCCCCCTCGGCGCCATCATAAAGAGCCGTGGTGGTCGTGTACTGAACGGATTGCGCGGGGTTGCCGGTCTGCCCGGTCGTGACCTGCTGCGTCATCGTGCCGGTGGCCGCGTCGAGTTGAACCGCCACCGTCCTGGTCTGATTTGGCGCGAGCACGCTTGTTGTGGTCGTGAGCGTGGCGATCTCGGGCCAGTTCGCATCGCCGTAGGTGTAGGTCGTGGTCAATGTCGAAGCGGTCGGTCCAAGGGCGATCGTGCGCAAGGAGTCGGGCGTCTGACGGCAGTGCGCGGGATCGGTCGCCGGATCGCAATCGGCGGGGCGATATGGACCACCGACGGTTGTGACGCGGTCGTTCTGATCGAAGTCGCGAACGGTGATGTAGCCGCGCGCATCCTGCTCGCGGAGGAGATGCCCGTTGAGAGGGTCGTACCCATAGACCGCATCGTTCGTTCCGCACGTTGCGCAGTGGCCGTCGACCTGGACCGTGCGCATACGGCCAGCGATCATGCGCGTGTGATAGTCGGTCGTTCCGCCGGTGCCGGAGGTTGCTCGGGAAACGAATTCCTGGCCGTTCCAGTCTGTGGAGAAATACTCGATCGACGTGATGTCATCCTGGTCGGAGATCGATGACGTCGCCCGGTAGCCCTGATGCGTGTAGGAATATGCGTGCGATTCGATCAACGTGCCGCGGGCGTCATAGGCCGCCGTGAGGCCGCCGCCATCGTACGTATAGCTTCGCCACGCCGCTCCCGACGGTCCCGTGATGTTCACAAGGTTTCCGCTGCCGTTGTAGTTGTACGTCCAGACGAATGAGGTGCCGTCGACGGCGATCAGGTTGATACGGTGGGTCGCGTCGGGCGTGATGGTCCAGCCCCAGTTACCCCAGGAATCAGCAACATGTGATGGAACGCCGCCGGCATCGTAGGAAATGACGACGTCGCGGCCGGAGGCGCGGGAGTGCACCCGCAATACACGTCCCGATGTGGAATCAAAAATCGTTTCGATTGCACTGCGAGGCTCGCGAAGCGTGAATGTGCCCGTCCCGGCGACGAGGATGGCCGGCACGCCGCCCTTCGGCCACATCTGGAGCCAGCCTCCGCCGACGTTCTGGAAGAGATATTGAGAGTTCGATGCGGTTTTTACTTCGGCGAAGATTGTGCCGAGCGTCTGCGATTGATAGGTCTCAATCTTCGCATCGAAGACACTGCTCCAGCCGTTCCCGAACAAGCCGGGAAAACCTTGACTGTCGTAGGTCCGTATCAGCGCGACGAAGTCGCTACCCGGCAACGCATCGCGATCCGTCATGCGCATGTTGCCGTTGGCGAGCCGGATCGGTTTTCCTGCACAAGACGGACACGATGAACCGGCTGACGGGTCGTCGCCCAACGGACACGAATTGTCGCGCGTATTGACGACCACTGAGGTTTTGTTGCTATCGCATGCCTGGACGGTCAGGAGGACCATCGATGAGGGGGAGCCGTCGGGGTAGGAGCCGAATCCCGCCGCATGGTGCGGGTCGCCGGCGCCGCCGCCGAAATAGCTGGAAGTCGACGAGGTTCCCAAACGCTCGGCAGAGACGCCATTATTCGTCGATGCGGATTCGACGTCGTAACTGATGGTGCCGTGCACCTCACCGGGATATTCGGATCGGGCGTTCAGGGCTGTGATCGACGGCGTATGGTCGAATGAAAAGGTCTTTGTTTCGAAGTACGGTTTGTCCGCGATGGGCCCAGCACCCGGCTCACACTCTCCGCTCGCATCCGGTTTTTGGCACTTGACCATCAATGTGACGGAGTGTTCACCCTGAAGGCAGGAATACCAGTATGTAAAAGGGCCCGGCGGCGAGCAGGGAGAGCCCACGCAGGTAGCGTCTATCCCAAAAGGTCCGCCGTCCCAGCTCAGCCATAACTCGACGCGGCTATTGGGGCACGAGGGAGACTCTCCTTCGAGGCTCGTAAGAAGGCGGGATGGGTCGGAAACCTTTGCCAACGAAAGCGACCCGCGGCAATCGGCCTTTGCTGACGAGGCAAGTAAGACCATCGAAACGACGCCGAGAATGCAGACGGCACTTCGGGTTAGCGATGCAGATGCGAAGGCCACCTTCGACGGAATTCCTTCGAGCAGAATGGACATAAGCCATTCCTCCGATACTCGTATTGTGTGAATTCGGCGAATTATGCCACTAAGAACGAAATCCTGACACTGGTTTTTCGGTTAATGGCGGACTGAACCTTTATGATCCGCGCCTCTTTCCGCCTCGGCGAGAAGCGAAATGAGCGCGTCAAACTTCGTCGTCGCCTCCCACCCCATCAGGCGCCTGCTCTTTTCGGGATTGCCGCGGCTGTATGCGATCTCCGAGGCTCGATAGAGCGATGGGTCGATGTCGACGTGTTCGCGCCAATTGAGATTGAAGCAGGCGAAGGCGGCGGAGGTCAGCTCTTCCAGCGTATGGCTTTCCCCGGTGGCGATTACGAAGTCTTGTGGCTCGTCTTGTTGGAGCATGCGCCACATTGCTTCGACGTATTCGGGGGCGTAACCCCAATCGCGGGAGACGTCGAGGCGGCCTAACGTCAGGCGGGTGCGGGAGCCGGCGGCGATTGCAGCGGCCGCCGCGAATATTTTCTTTGTTACGAAGCGCTCGGATCGCAACGGGGATTCGTGATTGAAGAGAATTCCCGAGCAGCCGTAGATACCGTATGCCTCGCGGTAATTCGCCGTCGTCCAATAGGCGGCCGCTTTTGCGGTCGCATATGGGCTGCGCGGGAAAAACGGGCGGGTCTCGTCGCTCGCGTCGCCGGGGGTGACTTCGCCGAAGCATTCGCTCGAGGCGGAGTTGTAGAGGCGCACGGGGAGCTTGAGATAACGGATCACCTCCAGCATCACCAGCGTGGCCTGGGCGATGCTGTCCATCGTTTCGACCGGCTGCGAGAACGACAGGCCGACCGAGCTCTGACCCGCCAGGTTGTAGATCTCGTCCGGACGGATGCTGTCGATCAGTTGCAGCAATTGGCGGAAATCGCGGGCGGCGGCGGAGTGGGTTGTGACGCGGTCGCGGATGCCGAGGAGGTCGAGGCGGCGGAAGGATTGCGACTCGGCGTCGCGCGAGGCGCCGTGAACTTCGTAGCCGCGCTCGAGCAGGAGTTTCGACAGATACGCTCCGTCCTGCCCCGACACCCCGAAGATCAACGCGCGCTTCACGGCGCCATTGTCATGCATTCGCGGCGAGCTCGTCGATGATGGCGTGCGTGCGGCGCTCGAAGTTCGCGTAGCTGAAGTACTCGAGACCGTCCGGGATCCGCTTTTCTCCGGTTGCAAGCGCGTCGAGAATCGCGGCGCGGATCTCGGCGGGATTGGTCGGATCGACGAGTTGCCCAAGCGCGCCGTCGCGGACTGCCTCGCGTCCGCCGTCGAGACGGCTGGCGATGACCGGAACACCGCAGGCGAGCGCTTCCAGGAAGACGAAGCCGAATCCTTCTCCGCGGCTCGGCATCACGTAAACATCCGCGAGGTTGTACAGATCCTTCTTCTCCTCCTCGGGGAAAAGTCCGGTGAAGATGACGCGGCCGGCGACGCCGAGACTGACCGCTTTGCGCTGCAGGCGCGGGACATCGTTCCCGCCGCCGGCGATGACGTACGAGACATCGGCGTCGAGCTGCGGAAGGACTTCGAGAACTTCGTCGAAACCTTTGTAGCGCTCCGCGGCGACGACGCGGCCGAGCGTCATGAGCACGGGTTTGCCTTCGAGGTGGTAGCGCGATACGAGCGCCGCGTTTTTCGGGCGGATGCCGTACCACTCCGCGCGGATCGAATTCGGCAGAAGCGGCGACGGACCGTCGTAGTGGGACCAGCCAACGAAGCGATCCAGCGTGACGTCACTGATGGAGATGACGCCGCGAACGCCGTGGAGCAGGCGGTTGGAGATCGGATCGCGCAACGGTTTCCACGCCTCGATGCCGTAGAGCATCAACAGCGGGTGCCTGCTGACGAGGCGTGCGACCGGAAGAAGGTTGACGTGCGCGCAGACGACGAGGTCGAAGTCGCTGCCGGCGCGGCGGACAGCGCGCAGAAAGGCCATGCGCCCGCGCGCCGCGGCGGAAACGAACGTCACCTTCTCCGGCAGCGGCTCGCGCTCGCCGACGATGATGCGCGGGATGACTACGACTTCATCGACGGCCGGATGCGACGCCATCGCGGCGATCAGTTCGCGGTTGTACAGCGCGATGCCGCCGTAGCCGCCGAAGGAGTCGGTGCCGATGTGCAGGATCCTCACGGCCACTGCTCCATCACTTTGCGCGCCCAGCTGCGCATGCGCGTAGAGGTGCCGTCGGGCGGAAGTTGCATCCACTCGGCGAGCGGAACGCTGAAGCCGGTCTTGCGCCGTTTGCTCAGCCAATCAGGAAGAGGGCGGCTCGGGCTGTCGGCGAAATGACGTTTGCAGCGGCTACCCTCCACCATCAGAAGCGGCGCGATCTGGCGGAGCAGCGTGGCGTCGACCAGCGGCGTACGCACTTCCAGCGAATGCGCCATGCTGGCCCAATCGGTGTCGCGGAGCAGCTGGTTGCGCATGTAGAGCGATGCTTCGAGCGCGGCTACGCGGCCGAACGAAGTGCCGGGATCGGGGTCCATCGTGCTCGCGATGCGGTCGAGCATCGACAATCGCTCCAGCCCTTCGCGCGCCGCTTCGGCGCCCATGAGCGACGGCAGATCGTCGGGAAGAAAGAGTCCGCGCTTCAACAGATACGCGCCGGCCCATGTCGCGCCATATTGCGCGACCGCTTTCGCTTTCGGATTGCGCCCGAGACGGCCGGCGACGGACGCAGCGAGCGGCAGCCGGGACGCGGCGACGATGCGCGGCAACGCGCGGAAGGATGGGTAGCTGCCGAAAAGCTCATCGCCGCCAAGCCCGGAGATTGCTACTTTCAAGCCGCGTTCGGCGGCGGCTTTGCTGACGAACCAGGTGTTCGTTCCATCGATGGTCGGCTGGTCCATGGCGTCGAAGAGCTTCGGCATGTCGGCGACGAATTCGTCGCGGGTGATGAGGCGCGTCACGTGATCGGCGCCGATCTGGCGCGCGAAACGTTCGGCCAGCGGAGCTTCATCGAACGCCGCGCCCGCGAACTCTTCGAAGCGCAGCGTGACGGTCCGCGGCGGCTCGCCGGCACCCTCGGCGGCCAGCGCCACGAGCGCCGAGGAGTCGATGCCGGAGGAGAGAAACGCGCCGACGGGGACATCCGCGATGAGATGGTGACGCAGCGAATCGGTGACCAGCTCGCGAAGGAGGACGTTCGGCTGCACCAGCCGCGCCGCCGCTTCGTCCTGCACGCCGCGGCGGAGGGATCCCGCGATCGAGTAGTAGCGTCGTGGATTCTCGATGCCGCGTTCCGTGACGAAGAATGACGTCCCCGCTTCGATCGCGCGAATCGATTGAAAGATCGTATGCGGCTCGGGAACGGTTCCCATCAGCCAGAAACCCGCGACACCAGCCGGAGCGTGTTCGCGCGATATCGCGCCGCCCGCCAGGAGCGCTTTGACCGTCGATGCGATGCGAATGGTCCGGCCGTCGTCGGCGATGTATAGCGGTTTGATCCCGTACGGATCGCGCACGACGAACATGCGCCGCTCACGTGGATCCCAGATCGCGAACGAGAACATGCCGCGCAGCAGCTCCACCATCGCTGCGCCGTCGCGCCGGTACAACTGCAGAAGCACTTCGGTATCGGTAGTCGAATGAAAGCGCGCGCCGAGCCGCTCCAGCCGTGCGCGCAGCTCGCGATAGTTGTAGATCTCACCGTTGAAGACGATGCGCAACTCGCCTTCGACGTCCGTCATCGGCTGCGTCCCTTCGTCGGTCAGATCGATGATAGCCAGGCGTCGCGAGCCGAGGGCGACGCGGGCGTCAGGCGAGATCCAGGTGCCGCCGGCGTCCGGTCCGCGCGGGCGCATCCGCTCGGTGATGGCGTCGATTTCAAAACGATCCACCGGCGGCGCCGCGGATCCATAGGCGAAGAGAGCGGCGATCCCGCACATCGCCCGGTCAGGCCTGCCGTTCGACGGCGGCCGCGCGCACGTCCCCGCGACGGAACCAGTAGCGGAAGAACACCATCACCACCAGCCCGGCCGCGCCGACCGTGTAGCCGGCGATCTTCGTTTGATCGATCACGGTCAGCACAGCGGAGATGGCGAAGAGCAGCGTGATGAACCAGATCGAGAGGATCGCTTTGCCGATGCTGCCGTACTTCTCGACGAGGATGTGATGGAAGTGGCGGCGGTCGGCGTTGAACATGCGCACGATGCGCGCGCCGAGGGAGGTCTCGCTGCCGAAACGCTGCTTCATGACGATGAGGGTGTCGAGCACGGGGAGCGCGAGCGCGAGCATCGGGCCGCCGACGATCAGCGCGGTGGGCGATTTGATCGGACGCGCAATCGAGCATGCCGCCAGCAGCAGGCCGATGAAGAGACTGCCGGTGTCGCCCATGAAGATTTTCGCCGGCGGCTGGTTCCAGCGATAGAAACCGATCAGGCTTCCCGCCAGCGACGTCATGATCACGATCGAGAAGACGTCGGAGCGCAGGACGGCGATGATCCCGAATGCGACGGCGATCGTGATGGAGATCAGTGTCGCCAGCGAGTCGATCCCGTCGATGAAGTTGACGGCGTTGATGATGAAGACGATCCAGATCACCGAGACGATGGCTCCGAAAATGCCGAGCTTGATCGTGACGCCGGCGATGGAAATCTCGGAAAAGTAGAAGCCGAAGCTGACCAGGATGACCGCGGCGAGAGTCTGTACGAGAAACTTTTTCGGAGCGTCGGAGCCGAGGAGATCGTCGTAGACGCCGAGTCCGACGATGAGCGAGCCGCTGGCGAGCACGGCGAAGAGGTAGGTGAGGTTCTTCGACACCAGTTCCGCGGCGTGCGTATTTGCGGCGAGAAGCATGAGCGGAAATCCGAAGCCGAAGATGATTGCCAGCCCGCCCATGCGCGGCGTCGATTCGAGGTGCTGCTTCCTCTCGTTCGGATGATCGATCGCCCCAACCTCCTCGGCGATCCGTTTCACCGCCGCGGTGGTGATGAACGAAACCACCGCGCAGGTGATGAAGAGCAGCAGGAGTGGGACGGAGTATTGGAGCATCGGACCGGCAGACAGAATAGCAGGGGACGCTGTCATCCCAATGGCCTTAACTTAACTCGATCTCCGGCGGTTCAGTGAAGGCGAGAGCTTTTCGTTGGGAGCGATTGAGTATGGGGTAGCTGCTTGCCTTGTGTTTGAGGCCGCGAGGGTAATGACGATGAGGGCGGACGCGGACGCA
>DATART010000185.1:0-5882 GCA_036264035.1 Thermoanaerobaculia bacterium
CGCTCGGCCCGGGTGCCGCTCTACTTCATCGGCGTCGGCCTCGGCATCTTCGACGCCAGCGGCACGAACAAAATGAAGGCGCTGGCCGCGGAGACCGGCGGCATCGCCTACTTCATCCACGACATCAAGCAGCTCGACGAGACGTATGCGCAGTTAGACAAGGATCTCCGCTCGCAATACCTGATCGCCTACAACGCGCAGACCTCGGTGAAAGACCGCGCGTATCGCAAGGTCGAGGTGAAGGTGTCGAAGCCGGGGATGACGGTGCGCACGATCCGCGGATTCATCCCGTAAAAGCACAGACAAGAGTGTCTGTCTGTGCCACACCGGCGCCGCCGGTAAGGTTTGTAAATCAATGGCGCAGCCATGTGGCACAGACACTCTTGTCTGTGCTTGGGTAATCGCGCTGTCTGAAAATATTCACACCTGGCACTTCGGGCACCAATACGTGCCGCGCGCATCGACGCCCTGCTTGCGATAGCGAATCGGCGTTCCGCATCGCCGGCACGGATCGCCGCCGCGGCTGTAGACGGAAAACTCGGAACGTCCGGCCGCGCTTCGTCGGAGAAGTTTGAATGCACAGTCGACGATCCGTTCGAGTTGGGCATCGTCGAGATCGCGGACATTGCGAAAGGGATCCACGCCCGCGCAGAAGAGCGACTCTGATTTCCAGATGTTGCCGATGCCGGCCAGCACACGCTGATTGAGCAGCACGTTCGCGATCTCTTCATCCGGGCGCGCACGAATCCGGCGCAGCGCTTCCTCGCGATCGAAGTCCGCGCCGAGGAGGTCGGGACCCATGCGACGAAGATCGGCGTCGCGCACGAGACTCCGGCTGGTATGAAACTCGGCGACTGGAACCGTGAAGGCGACTGCAACGTACTCCTCGGTGCCGATCACGATGCGCATGTCGCGGCGGGGACGTTTCCACCGCTCGCCCGGACGGTAAATGTGCCAGCTCCCGTTCATCTTCATGTGCGTATGCAGATGGAGATCGCCGGAGAACTCGATGATGAGGTTCTTGCCCGCGGACGTAACGCGCTCGATCGTGCGTCCGGTCAACGGCGCGTCTTCATCGACGCGCGCCAGTTTCGGCAGCACCGTCTCGAATGACGTCACCGTCCTCCCCGCCAGCGCGCGATGGAGCGCTTGCGCCGCGCGATAGATGCTGTCGCCTTCGGGCATCGTGCAACTGTACCGGCGATTTGAAAAGGGACACGTACGGAACTATGCTGCACGCACAACTCACCCACCGCACGCGAACGAAAAGGAGACCCTATGCGTCGTCTGTCCTTCGTGCTCCTCGCGCTCTCCCTTCTCCTGGTGACTCTTCCGCTGCTCGCGCAATCGCAGGCTACGACCGGCGTCATCGAAGGAACCGTCGTCGATGCCAGCGGCGCCGCGGTTCCCGGCGTCACCGTCACGGTGAAGAACATCGCCACCGGCTACGAGACGGTCGTCGTCACCGACTCCGCCGGCCGATTCCGCGCGGTGCTTCTGCCGCTCGGGCCGTATCAGGTCACCGCCGTGCTGCAAGGTTTCGCCACTGTCGTGCAGAAGGGGCTCGATCTCGGCGTCGGCCAGACGTTGTCGGTGCCGATCACTTTGAAACAAACGACGGCCGCCGAGGAGATCGTCGTGACCGCGGCGCCGCCGCTGGTCGAGACGGCGCGGACGGAAGGAGCCACGCGTATTGACGAGAAGGCGATCGAAGGTCTGCCGAACAACGGCCGCAACTTCCTCGAGTTCACCAAGCTCACGCCGGGCGTCACCATCGTTCAGGGTCCGGACGGCGACGAACTGTCGATCAATGGCCAGAAAGGTATCTCCAACAACGTCTCCGTCGACGGCGCCGACTTCAACAATCCATTTTTCGGCGAGCAGCGCGGCGGACAGAGACCGCCGTTCACATTCAATCTCGACGCGGTGAAAGAGATGGTCGTCATCGCCGACGGCGCGAATGCGGAGTTCGGACGATCGATGTCGGGCTTCGTCAACGTCGTCACAAAGTCAGGAACGAACGATCTCGATGGAACGGCGCATGTCACCTTCAAGAACGACTCGCTGAGCAGCCAGCCGAAGAATCCCGACGGGACGACCTCTCCGAAGTTTCCTGCCAAGCAGACGCAGGCCGGCTTCACGTTCGGCGGACCTCTGCAGCGCGACCGGCTGTTCTACTTCGGAGCCTTCGACTATCAGAAGGCGACGACGACGAAGCAGACAAGCCCTGGCCGCATCGAGCAGCGCGTCGTCGACGCTCTGGCCGCGCTGGGCAGCCCGAACGAGAACGGCTCGATCGAGCACACAAACGATGCGCGCGTGCTCCTCATGAAGCTCGACTGGAACGCGTCGGCGAAGAACCTGGCCAACCTGCGCTACAACTACACCTGGTCGCAGCAGCTGAACGGAACGTTCGACGTCGATTCGTGGGGGCGCAGTGCGAACGCAACCGAGAAAGACTCGTCGAACGCCATCGTCGGCGGTCTGACCTCGACGCTGCAGGCGTCGCTGCTCAACGAATTCCGCTTCCAGTTCGCCAAGGAAAGCCGGCCGCGCTCATACAACGGGCCGCTGATCGCCGGCCAGGGCCGGCCCCTGCCCGACACGGCCTTCGACTTCGCGAAGAGCTATCGTTTCGGCGAGCCGTTCTTCATTCCGGTCAAGTATTACGACACACGCGTGCAGTTCAACAACAACGTCAGCTTCCTGCGCGGTGCGCACGACATCAAGGCCGGCCTCGAGTTCAATCGCGTGAA
The DNA here is from genome assembly GCA_036264035.1 of Thermoanaerobaculia bacterium. GTDB lineage: Bacteria > Acidobacteriota > Thermoanaerobaculia > Gp7-AA8 > Gp7-AA8 > JADGNZ01. Next base: position 2,757 of record DATART010000185.1, read on the forward strand.
CTCGGTGCAGACGTTCGTTGGTTTTGCAAACGGCCGATACATCTTCAGCTCGACCGACGGCTTCCTCAACTACGTGAAGAATCCGAACTACGTCGAATGTTCGAACGGCGCGACATCGCAGACCGGCGTCTGTCCCGCCGGCGCGTCGATCACCGGACCGGTGCTCCTCTACCTGCAACAGGCCGGCGTCGGCAACATCAGCGTAGAGGAAGCCGGCACGCAGAGCATTCCGCAGACCGAGCCTGCCGTCTTCGTGCAGGACAGCTGGCAGGCCACGCCTCACCTCAATCTCCAATACGGACTGCGTTGGGAGGCGGAGATCGAGCCTGATCCGATCACGCCGCCCGATCAAGTCTTCTACGCCGGCTTCATCGGCAAGACGTCAAACGGACAGGAGTTCCCCTCCAACGGCAAGATCCCGAGCGACCGGAAGATGTTGCAGCCGCGTTTCGGCATGGCCTGGGATCCTCACGGCGACGGCAAACAGGTGCTGCGCGCGAACGCCGGCATCTACTACGGACGCGTTCCCGGACTGACGCTGGCATCGTCGCGTTCGACCAACGGATCGCGCGGGCAGACCATCTTCCGCAACAGCGCCCTGACCGGAATCCTCGGCCCCGTGCCGGCGTACCCGAACATCATTCCGCAGTCGCAGGTCGGCGCGCCGTTCGACCCCGACGTCTTCGTGTTCGACAAGCACTTCGAGAATCCGCGGACGACGTCCGCCAGCGTGTCGTGGGAGCAGGAGTTCGTGAAGGACTATGGCTTCCTGGTGAAGTACAACTATGCGAAGGGCGAGCACATCACGCGCTTCGCCAATCGCAACGATCCGCTTCTCGGCTCGCCCTGGTCGACCGGCCTCGGCGCAGGTGGTGCCAATGGAATCGGCACACTCACCACGATCGAGTCAACGGCCAGGAGTCTCTATAACGGCATCACCCTCGGCATCAACAAGCGGCCGTCGAACAATTTCGCCTACGAAGTGAATTACACGTACTCGAAGGACAAATCGGACGACGACAACGAGCGCGATCCGTTCTCCTTCCGATACGCCAAGATCACCGACCTGGCCGCCGAATACGGCTATTCCGACCGCGATCAGCGCCACCGCCTGAACAGCTGGCTGCTCTGGAACGCTCCGATGGGAGTCGACGTGAACGTCCGATACTCCTATCGCTCGGCGCAGCCACAGTCGCTCTCCTGTGTCGTGAGTGATGCTTTCTGCGGCAAGGACGCGTTCGGCAATCCGCGGCTCAATGCAATCGCGCAGACGCCGCAGGACCGCATCAATCCCGACGGTTCGGTAACGCAGCGCAACCTCGGCCGCAAGGACAATGTGTTTTCGTCACTCGATTTCCGTCTCACAAAGGACTTCCCGTTCGGCAAGTACAAAGTCCAGCCGGCCATCGACGTCTTCAATGTGCTCAACAGCAAGAACTTCCACCGTCCCGAAGTCACGAACCTGATTTTCAACTTCGACGGCACCGTGCAGAGCGGCGTCGGCGAACCGCGTCAGATGCAACTCGGCCTGCGAATTCTCTGGTAGCGCGTCGCGCAAAAGGAGGCCGGCGTGAAGCCGGCCTCCGCGACGTGGTTACAATCGCGAATGCCTCGGCCGCCCCTTCTCGCCCGCGCCGGATCGCGCATCGCGGACATCTGCGAGCGCTGGTTCCCGGACGCCTTCGTCTTCGCGCTTGCGGCGATCGTGCTCGTCTTCATCGGCGGGATGTTCGCCGGCGTGAAGCCGGTGACGCTCGCGACGGAGTTCGGCAACGGATTCTGGTCGCTGGTGAACTTCACCATGCAGATGGCGATGGTGATCGTGGGCGGATTCGTGGTGGCGTCGTCGCCGCCGATCGCGCGGCTGACGCGGCGGCTGGCGTCGATTCCAAAGACGGCGCGCGGCGCGGTCGCCTTCGTGGCCGCGTTCGCGATGCTCTCGTCGCTGCTGTCGTGGGGCCTTTCGCTCGTCTTCACCGGCCTGCTCGTGCGCGAAATCGTCAAGCGCATCGACGTCGACTATCGCGCCATCGGCGCCGCCGCGTACCTCGGCCTCGGCAGCGTCTGGGCGCTCGGACTCTCATCATCCGCGGCGCTGCTGCAGGCGACGAAGTCGGCGATCCCGGCGTCGCTGCTGCCGATCACCGGCGTGATCCCGCTGACGCAGACGATCTTTCTGCCGCAGAGCATGACCATGGCGGCAGTGCTCGTGATCGTATCGGTGATCGTCGCGTACGTCTCCGCGCCTGGCGAAGGCGAAGCGCGGACCGCGAAGATGATGGGAATCGAATTTCGCGACGACGATGCTGCACAACCAACGGGCATTACCCCTGCCGAACGATTCGAAAACAGTCCGATCCTCAATGTCGTCATCGCGGTGCTGATGTTCTGGTTCCTCATCACGCAGTTCCGCGACAAAGGCGGCATCGCGGCGCTCGACCTCAACAACTTCAACTTCTTCTTCCTCGCCGCGGGACTGCTGCTGCATTGGCGCCCGCGCTCATTTCTGCGCGCGGTGACGAAGGCCGTTCCGTCGACGGCGGGTGTCCTGATCCAGTTCCCCTTCTACGGCGGCATCTTCGGGATGATCTCGAAGACGCCGATCGCCGCGCAGCTCGCGCACGCCTTCGTCAGCATCACCACGAAGACGACGTTCCCGATCGTCGTCGCGATCTACTCCGCCATCCTCGGCATGTTCGTTCCGTCAGGCGGCGGCAAGTGGATCGTGGAAGCCCCGTACGTGATGGCCGCCGCGCGCCAGTGGGGCGAGCACCTCGGCTGGACCGTGCAGATCTACAACGCCGCCGAGGCGCTCCCAAACCTGATCAACCCCTTCTGGATGCTGCCGCTCATGGGCATTCTCGGCGTCCGCGCGCGCGACTTGGCGGGATACTCGATTCTGCAACTGCTTTTTCACGCGCCGATCGTGCTGCTGTTGTGCTGGTTGTTTGCGCTGTCATTCCCGCTGTCATTCACGCTGTCATTCCAATGGCCTTAACTTAACTCGATCTCCGGCGGTTCAGTGAAGGCGAGAGCTTTTCGTTGGGAGCGATTGAGTATGGGGTAGCTGCTTGCCTTGTGTTTGAGGCCGCGAGGGTAATGACGATGAGGGCGGACGCGGACGCA
>DATART010000224.1:0-2019 GCA_036264035.1 Thermoanaerobaculia bacterium
GCGCGCGGTGTCGGCCTGCTCCGGCAACTAAGTCAGAACGACTGCGTTCTCAACCACACGTGGGGCTACACCAAGGAGGGCGTCTGGGTGGAAGGCGGATGCGGCGCGGAGTTCGCGGTGGCGAAATGATGGAAACGCCTCCGGAGGAGGCTCGTAGGGTAGCCGGCGGTCCGAGCGTCAGCGAGCGACCGCCGGAAATCGCCGACCGCGATTTTTCACGACCCCGGTCAGGGGTCACGGAGAAATTTCACGCCGCTTTGTATTTGGTACGCGACCCCTGCCCGGGGTCGATCGCCCTCAGCTCCAATTTACCGGCGGTCGCTCGCTTCGCTCGGACCGCCGGCTACCGTACGTGACGCCTCCGGCGTCTGGCACGAACTTGCGTTAGTCGGCTCACGAACAGAAACTCTACGCCTTCTCCAGGACGGCGGCCGGGAAACGGCCGAACAGAGAGCGAAGAGGAATCCGATCCCCCTCCAAACTCTCCCCGGTGAAGAGATTGCGCCAGGAGCCGGAGATCGGAATTGAGGTGTCGGGCCAGACATCGCCGAGCGGGAAAACTCCCGGCTTGACGAAGTTCGCGACGAGGCGCGGGACGGCAACGACGACAGCCTCGTCGCCGCGGCGCCGCGTGAACGCGACGACGTTGTTGCCCGCATCGATCGGCTCGTACGATCCGTCGCGGAAGAGCTCCGCATGACGCGATCGCGCATCGAGAACTTTCCAGGTCACGAACATCTTGATCCGGCTGTCATGCCAGCGGCGGAGCAGCGTGTCGATGGAGAGCGCATCTTTGGACGCAGCCGCCTTCATCTTTTTCAGCATCGCGCCGCGGTTCGCGTATTCGACGGGCCGGCGGTTGTCGGGATCGACGAGACTGAAATCCCACAACTCCGTTCCCTGGTAGAAATCGGGCGCGCCGGGCGCAGTCGCTTTCAGCACGACCTGCGACAGGCCGTTGAGAAAACCGTAGAAGGCGATGCGTTTCTGAACGCGGATCAGGTCTTCGCAGAACGCCGTGTCGCTGACGATCGAGTCCGCGAAGCCGAGGAGCGATTCTTCGTACGCCGGATTCGGCGCGATCCAGCTCGTGTGCGTCTTTGCTTCCCGCGCCGCTTTTTCGAGGTACTGCTTCAGGCGATCGCGGACCGACGGCAATTCTTCGTCATCCAGCGGCCACATGCCGATGAGCGTCTCGTAGATGAGCAGCTCCGTGTTCGGATCGGGGATTCCGTTCGCGCGATGCGGCGCATTCATCTTCGACCAGCGGCGCACCTGCCGTTCCCACTGCGGCGGGATTTCCGACAGCACGTTGATGCGCGCACGCACATCCTCGCTGCGTTTCGTGTCGTGGGTTGCCGTCGCGTTCATCGTGTGCGGCCATTGCTGCTGCATCCGCGATGCGCGCGCGTGAAACTCCGCCAAGCCGTCGAAATTGCCGCCGCGTCCGGGATTGCCGCCGACCTCGTTGAGCGAGATCAGGCGGTTGTAGTTGTAGAACGCCGTGTCCTCGACGCCTTTGGCCATGACGCGTCCGGTGAACTGCTGCCAGCGCATGACGAACGCGCGCCAATTCTCGCGTTCCGCGGCGACGTACGCGGGCGGATCGACGAGAAGGACGCGTTCCAGGAAAGCGAACAATCGCTCGTCGATCGTGTTGCCCGCGCGCCGCCGCGCTTCGGCGATCGCGGTCCGGATCGAGCGCGCGTCTTCGTCATCGACATTTGTCTCGCGAATGTACGTCCGATACACGCGCATGCACGCTGTGACCTCGGTGAGTGCCGCGGTCAGATCGACCGGCGCGAAATCGCGCGCATTGCGGTCGGGCATGGCCACGGCGCCGAGCTGCTTGCCGAGCGCGCGCATCTCGCCGGAGAAAAGCTCGTGGATGACCTGCTTCTTGCGCTCGTAGCAGATGTCGTCGAACGTCGCCGTAACGCCGGTGAAGCCGCGGTAGAAGCGATCGAGTTGCTGCAGACCATTCGCATCGACGAAGAGCGCGTTGAGAGAGTCGAGGAA
>DATART010000264.1:0-1667 GCA_036264035.1 Thermoanaerobaculia bacterium
GACCGCGCCGCCGCCGTCGCGAACATCGATCCGCTGTCGCTCGAACAATTTCTGATCGCGCGCTATCCGCCGGGCGCGACGATCGGCTGGCATCGCGACGCGCCGATGTTCGGCTCGCCGGTCATTGGCATCTCCCTCGGCGCCGCCGCCCGCATGCGCTTTCGCCGCAAAACGGAGGACGGTTTCGAAACGGATGTCAAACTCCTCGCTCCGCGATCGCTGTACATCCTCACCGGCGCCGCGCGCACCGTCTGGCAGCACCACATCCCGGCCGCGAGAGAGCTCCGCTACTCGATCTCGATGCGGACGGTGGTCAGGCGTCCATCCCTTTCCCGCCCGCGACGACCTGCGCGTGATTGATCGCCGCCACCAGCGAGACGCCGCCGATCGTGTTGCCGATCAGGGCGGGAGCGATGAAACCGTCGACGCACTGTAGCCACGAGATCCGGCCGATGAAGGCGAGGTACATCGTTTCGGTCGCGCCGGCGATCACGTGCGAGAAGCCGCCGAGGCCGACCAGGTACGTGATGATGATGATCACCCACACGCGGGCGGTCTCGGCGAACGGGAGCAGCCAGACCATCATGGCGATCAGCCATCCGCCGAAGATGCCGCGGAGAAGCGTCGTGGCGAAGCCGGCGCGCGTCGTTTCGTCGCCGAGGGACGTGAAGGCGTCGGCCATGTTGCTGTCGAATGCATTCGTTTTCGCCAGGACAAGCGCGAACAGCAGCGCACCGGCCAGATTCGCCAGAAATACCGTGACCCAGAGCCGGGCCACGTTGCGCAGCGTCGATCCGTCGCGCTTCACGAGCAGCGGCAGGATCACCGTCAGCGTGTTTTCGGTGAAGAGCTGCTGCCGGCCGAGGACCACGATCAGGAAGCCGACGCTGTAGCCGAAATTGACGATCAGCGGACGCCAGCTCATGTCCGGGATGTGCGAGCGGAGCAGCGCTTGTGTCACGAACGAAAAGCCCATCGACAGGCCCGCCGCGAGGCCCGACCACATCAGCGCGGCCGTGGGCCGCTGCAGCTCCTCTTCTCCCTCGGCGCGGATGGCCTGATAGACCACCGCTCCGGACGGCGACGTGCGTTCTTCCGCTTCCTCTTTTTCCTTTTCTTCCTCGGCCATCCCGCCACGCCGTGCAAGAAGTAACCCCATTGGCAAGTGGATTGCTTTTCATCAGGCGAAAAAGTCAGAGGCGTGGAGAGGAGGCCGCTTGCAATTCACGATTGAAAGCCGGCAGCTTACGAACGAGTACACGCATCGCCCGTCGTTCGACGGAGAGACGAAGCAGACGCTCATCGAAGCGGGAACCCCGGATGACGCGATCGGCGAGTTTGTACGGCGAAACGACTCCGAGCTGGTCAGCCTGAGCAAGCCCGTTCGCGGGCAGGAATCCATTGCCACGGTCAAGAAGGACGACGCAGTTTTCCTCGTGCGCGTCTACGCCGCGTAGGAATCGGCCTTTGCGTTAGATGCAAGACGTGCATTCGCGTTTCAGCAGCTGTATCTTGTTTCACTCCTTCAGCAATCAAACAATCCATGTCCCGCTCCGATCCGCCGGCCGCAGTACGCCAGGTGATCGTCGTCGATGACGATCCGGGGCTGAGAAATCTCTTCATCGCCATCCTGGAACGGAAGGGGTTCACCGTCGACGTCGCCGAGG
>DATART010000283.1:0-5534 GCA_036264035.1 Thermoanaerobaculia bacterium
CGGTGCCGGTCGCGATGTCGAGCAGCCGCTCCCCCTTCTTCAACCCGGCGCGCTCGAGGGCCTGGCGTCGATACATCCCGCCGGAACCGAAGCTGAGGAACGCGACCGACCAGTCGTACCACGGCGCCGTATCGTCGAAAAGATCGCGGACAAAGTGCTCGCGCTTTTCGGGCGCGCCGTAGTACTCGGCGAGCGGAGGATGCGGGACCACAGGCGTCAACGCCGACTCCCCATCGTCTCGAAAATCGCGTCGACCGTGCGCGTGTCGCCGCGCGCGTAGGCATCGTCGATGCCCTTCACGTAGTCATCGATCGAACGCGTGAAGACGTGGTCGTTGCCGCCTTTCGCGTCCTTCGTTTTCTCGTGGCCGAGCAGCGTGCGGACGTAGAGCGACTTCTCATTGGCGGACATCGATTGCCATTGTGCCCGATCGATGTTCGTGCGATGGCAGGCGAGGCACACGAGCATCATCGTCACGAGAACGCGCATCCCTGGGAACGCGGGCGTCCCGCCCGCTTTCGATTTTCGCGCTAACGCAAATGCGGGCGAGACGCCCGCGTTCCCAGGGCTCATTCCCGCCGCCACCGCTGCGCGATCGGCATCTGCCGGCCGCTGCCGAATGCCTTGTTCGAAACGCGCAGCGTCGGCGCGGCCTGGCGGCGTTTGAATTCATTCGCATCGACAAGTTTCAGGACGCGAAGCACGAGCTCGCGATCGAAGCCCTCCGCGACGATGGCGTCGACCTCGAGCCATTCCTCGATGTACAGCTTGAGGATTCCGTCGAGGACATCGTACGGCGGCAGCGAATCCTGATCGGTCTGATTCGGACGCAGCTCGGCCGACGGCGCCTTCGTGATCGACGACTCCGGAATCACCGCGCGGTTCCGATTCAGCCAGCGCGCGACGCGATACACCATCGTCTTGTAGACGTCCCCGAGGAGCGCCAGGCCGCCCGCCATGTCACCGTAGAGCGTGCAGTAGCCGACCGCCATCTCCGACTTGTTGCCGGTCGAGACGACCATCGCGCCGGTGCGGTTCGACCACGCCATGAGAATGTTGCCGCGGATGCGGGCCTGCACGTTTTCGTTCGTGAGGTCGAACGTCTCGTTGCCGAACAGCGTGTTGAACGCGGTTTCGTACGGCTGGTAAATCGGCGCGATCGGCACGACGTGGAAGGCGATGCCGAGGTTTTCGGCGAGCGCGCGCGCATCATCGATCGAGCCTGGCGACGAAAACTGCGACGGCATGGCGATACCGGTAACGTGCTTCGCACCGAGCGCTTCGACGGCGATGGCAGCGGTGACCGCGGAATCGATGCCGCCGGAGAGGCCGATGACCACGTCCTTGAAACCGCACTTCCGGATGTAGTCGCGCAGCCCGAGGATCAGCGCCGCGCCGATTTCTTCATCTTCTTCCAGCGACAACACCGACTCACACGGCGAGCCATGAAGCTGCACGAGCGTGTTGTGCTCTTCGAACGCCGGCGCGCAGAAAATGGTCTGGCCCTTCGCATCGATCACGATCGAGGAGCCGTCGAAGAGCAGCTCGTCATTGCCGCCGACCTGGTTCACGTACACGAGCGGCACGTCGTAGCGGGTGGCGATGCGCGAGAAAAGCTCGTAGCGCGAGCGCCGCTTGCCGCTGTTGAACGGCGACGCCGAAATGTTGAGGATGACCTGCGCGCCCTGGCGGGCCAGCTCGTCGATCGGATTGCGGCAGTAGTTCTTGATCCCGAGGATTTCGTCGTCGAACCAGAAATCCTCGCAGATGGCGATGCCCGCTTTGACGCCGGCGATCTCGACGACGCCGACGCTGCGTCCCGGCTCGAAGTAGCGCAGCTCATCGAAGACGTCGTACGTCGGCAGCAGCGATTTGTGCTGTTCGAGGATGACCGTGCCGTTGCGCGCGGCGATGGCCGCGTTGTGCAGCGGCTTCCCGCACCACGAGGCGCTTCGCGTGATGCAACCGAAGATGAGCGCCGTGTCGCCGGTCATGGCCGCGAGCTCATCGCGCGTTCGCAATGCGGCGTCGACGAAAATTTCGCGATCGAGCAGGTCGCGCGGCGGATAGCCGGTCACCGCCAGCTCGGGCACCAGCACGACATCCGCCCCCGCTCCGACCCCCTCGGCATACGCGCGCCGAATCAACTCCGCATTCGCCGCAAGCGCACCGACGGTGGGATTCAATTGTGCGATGTATATCCTCATGCGCCGCCGTCGATTCTATCGGCTTCCATCTGTGTAAATCTGCGTCATCTGCGGATCAGGTCGTACGTCGCGCGCGCGATCTCCAGCTCCTCGTTCGTCGGGATCACCCACACGCCGACACGCCCGCTGCTGATGCGGCGTTCATCGGTGCGTTCCGCGCGATTGGCGGCGTCATCGAGCGTCACGCCGAGAAATCCGAGGCGATCGCAGATTCGTTGGCGCATCGAGGCGGAGTGCTCGCCGATTCCGGCCGTGAACGCGATCGCATCCACGCCGTCGAGCGCGGCGCAGTAGCCGGCGATGTACTTCGCGGCGCGGTAGGCGAAGACGTCGAGCGCCAGTTGGGCATTCGGATCCGAGGAGGCCTGGAGCTCGCGCACGTCGCCGCTGATTCCGGAGAGGCCGCGAAGGCCGGATCGATGATTGAGGAGATCGTCAAGGTCCGTTGCCCCATTGCGCAATAGATAGAGGATGGCGCCGGGATCGAGATCGCCGGCGCGCGTCCCCATCACCACCCCTTCCATCGGCGTGAAGCCCATGCTCGTGTCGACGCTGCGCCCGCCGCGGATGGCGCAGACGCTGGCGCCGTTGCCGAGGTGCGCGATGATGAGTTTGTCGCCGGCGTTGAGGGCGTCGAGACGTTTCGAGACATACGCGTAGGAGATTCCGTGGAAGCCGTAACGGCGGATGCCGAGGGTTTGCGGAATCGCGTAACTCGAGGCCACCGGCGGCAGCGTGTGATGAAACGCGGTGTCGAAGACCGCGACGATCGGGACGCCGGTTCGTTCGCGCCGAACGGCTTCGATCGCGTCCACCGCCAGCGGATTGTGCAGCGGCGCGAGCGCGGACAGCTTTCGGATCTCGTCGAGGACGGCATCATCGACGACTGCCGGAGTTTCAAACCGCGATCCGCCATGCACAACGCGAATGCCGATCGCGTTGGCATCATCTGCATCAACGCGTTCCTCCCCCGGCATGTCGTACGTTGCCGACTTCATCGACGAACTGCCGGGGTTGAGCACGAGGATCTTCATCACAACGATTCCGGAAGCATCGCACTCTTTATACTCTTCGGCCTCATGGCGAAAACGGGCTTGATGCTCTTGCTCGCGTTCTCGGCCACGACCGCGCTCGCGGACGACACACCGGCGTCGATCGCGCTGCTCGTAAACGAAGCCAATGCAGAAGCGGTCGCCTCGCGTATCGGGCCGGCTTTGGAAGCGAAGGACAGCCTCACGCGAGCCGCCGCGACGCGCGTCGCGCTCGTACGGGGGGTAACGGCCGTCGTCCCCCGACTTCGCACGCTGCTGACGACTGAAACGGATCCCGATGCGGCACGCGAAGAGGTTCGCGCGCATGGGCGGCGGAACGAACGTAATCGTCATCCTGAGTTCCGTGATCACACGAAGAAGGTTGCGTTCGATCCGGTGCCGGTGGATGTCGAATTTAATCTGACCGCTAATTTCCTGGTCGGCCGTTAATCACAGCAGCCACGCGCACCCGATCTTGAGGAACAGCGTGCGGTCGGCGCGCTTCAGATCGACGCGATCATCGCCGAACGACCTATGGAATAGCCGACGTAGAAGACGCTCGGCGGGTTGATCTTGTAGGAAAGGTTGGTGCTGGGTGTGCCGCGGGAGACGGGTTCACGCGGAGGCGCGGAGCCGCGGAGGAGAAAAACGTGCCGGAAATTCTGAGCCGGCTTCGCTCCGCGGTCTCCGCGTCTCCGCGTGAACACGTTCCTCTGTTTACGTTAATTGTGGCCGCGAAGTCCCATGAGTGAAGCCTGTCCCACGACGTGGCCCTTGATGATGAAGCGGAGTTTCCGCCACGTCATCGGCGTGCCGGCGTCGTCGATCGACGGCAGATCGAGGGCGTAGATCGTGAAGCGGTACTTGTGCGGCGGCCCTTCCGGCGGACACGGCCCTCCGTACGAGCGCTTCAGAAAATCGTTGTACGCCTGACGCCCGCCGGAGGCCATATCGCCTTCCTCGGCGCCGGCATTGGACGGAATGGAGGTCGCGCTCGCCGGGATGTTGTATGCCGCCCAATGCACGAATCCGTCGCCGCCGCGCGCTTCGTAGTCGTCCAGCACGAGCGCAAAACCCTTCGTCCCTGCAGGAACTCCCGACCACTGTAGGGCGGACGAGATATTCGGCCCATGACAATCAAGTCCGTTCAGCATGACGCTGTCCGGCAGATTGCCGCCGGCGACAAAGTCGGGACTGGTGAGCGCGAATCGCGTGGCTGGAGTGGTAGGCGCCGAGGCGCACGCGGCAAGCGCGATGACGGTCATGAATCGGATCAACGTCTGGATGGGTGAGCGCATCGTCGCATTGTAGGGGATACGGTTTTTCACGCGGAGAACGCCGAGAAGCCGGAGGACGGCGAGACAGGTCAACGTTAACGTCAGCCGGCGCAGGTAATAGCGCCAAAAGGCGAGCACCTTTCCTGACAGCGCCTACGCCGCAAACCAGCGAAGGTTCCCGATTACGTCCGATGGACGTCCCGGAACGCCAGCATCGGCAACAGCTTCTGCTCGCGCGCATCGTCGAAGCCGCAGGACGAGGTGAATTCCTTCGGGTTTTCGTACGTGCCGAAGAGCATGTCCCACCAGACGAAGTCGCCGTAGTTGTTCTTGTGCCGTCCGTACTCGTGATGAATGCGGTGCATCTCCGGACGTTGGAAGATGTAGCCAACCCAGCGCGGCGTGCGCACGTTCGTGTGATAGAAGAATTCACCCAGCGCCGTGAACGCGGTGTAGATCGCGCCCGCTTTCAGGTCGAGGCCGAGAAGCGTATAGACGATCAACGACCCGAGGATTGAGTTCACCGTCATTTCCAGCGGATGTTTATAGAACGAGGTGATCACTTCGATCCGCTGCGGGCTATGGTGAATCTGGTGAAAGCCGAGCCACAGCGCGTCGACTTGATGGCGCCAGCGATGCCACCAGTAGAAGACGAACGTGGCGATGAAGTAGGCGACGAATCCACCTGCCACTGGCGGGAGGTACGCGGAGAGATGAAGGACCGACCAACTGGATAACCATCGCTCCCACGAAATGCCGGCCAACACCACGATACCAAGTTGAACGACATTGATGGCCACAACACGCAACGGCCATGTCTCGACGCGAGGGAGTTTCCACCCGGGCACCGAACGCTCCAGCACAAAACAGAACGCGAAGACCACAAGGATAAGAACTAACATACTCAAAGATACGGCCGGCAGCCGTAGGGGTTTCCGGCAAACTGGGGGCGGGCAACCGACGAAGCGAGTCGATGACGAAGATTTATCTTTCCCAATACCATCCCTGAAAGCCGAAAT
>DATART010000372.1:0-7465 GCA_036264035.1 Thermoanaerobaculia bacterium
CCAACCGGCGTGAATTCCCTCCGCGACCGCTGCCGCGGTCGGAAATTTCGACGCGATCGATGACCGGTGGTCGCTCGCTTCGCTCGGACCACCGGCTACCGTACGAGTCGCCTCCGGCGACGGCATTCTGCTAATTTGGACGCGTCTGGGCACAGACACTCTGTCTGTGCTTTGGCTGGATGCAGCGCCGGATGTCGCTAGCCGCTTCCCGTCGAAAGACCTCCAGCTGAAACCGCGGAATGAGAAATCCGCCATTTCGTTTACGATTCCGCGTCACCGTGATGGGGAGTCGCCAAGCGGTAAGGCAGCGGCCTTTGGAGCCGCCATTCGGAGGTTCGAATCCTCCCTCCCCAGGTGCGCACGGCGCACGGCGTTGGTGGGCCTGGCCGCGGCCACCAATCCTTGCTTACCGCACCTGGGCCAGGAACTTGTCCAGCGCCGCGTTGAACTCCTGCGGTTTGTCGAGCATCAGCCAGTGTCCGGCTCCCGTGATTTTCTCGGCTGGCAGATCGGGGAACTGCGGGTGGAATGATGCAGGCGATTCGATGTCGGCAGCGTAGATCACGAACTTCGGACCCGGATACGCATTGACCACCGCCTTCGCATCGTAGCCGGCCAATTTTTCTAACGCGCCGGCGAAGGCGTCGACCTTCGATTTTTCTACCGTAGCGAACACGCGATCCTGCACCGCCGGCGACGACGGCTTCAGCATCGGCGCGAACCACATCCGTGTCACCTTCATCCGGTCGGCGCGGAGGGCATCGATGAACTTCTGCATCGGCGGCGACATTGCGGGGACGCTGGCCGCCGAGTCGGCGTAGATGACGGCTGCGACTTTCTCCGGATGCGCCGCCGCGTAGGTCGCGGCCACCGCGCCGCCGTAGCTGTGTCCGACCAGGACAAATCGCTTCAGGCCGATCGCCGACATCGCCGCGTCGACGGCGGCCGCATTTGCCTTCGGCGAGTAATCGCCATTTGCGGCCGGTGCCGAACGTCCCATGCCGGGGAGATCGACTGCCACAGCGCGCCGCGCCGGGCGAAGATGTGCGAGCTGCGACTCCCAATTGGTCGAGTCAGCGCCGTTTCCGTGGATGAACACCACCGGCAATCCGCCGCGCCCCCCATCATCGACATAGATCGCTCCGTTCGGCGTTGTCACAGGTCCCGCCACCGGAGCATGCGCGCAGCCGGCAACAATGATCGCGATGATTGCGATCGATCGTAGTTCTTTCATGTAAAGCCTCCTTGACAGACAGTAAATGATTAGCCGCTATTATGTCAAATGAACTTGACAGGATTTCGCGGAAAGCGCGTCAGCAGATAGGATAAACAGACACTCCAAGCGTAGAGGGGTCCACTCAGCGTGCGTGAAAACGTTGCCGAGGGCGCGACGGCGTGGGTGTACAACGACACAGGCTGCGCCGTGCATCTGCTTCAGGACAAAGTGGAGTACGGCGAATAGCACTCAAACAGAGCCGCGTTTTCGCTCCGGCCACCCGCGCTGCTTCACCTCATCGAAGGTCATCAACGAGTTCGCGTAGTAATCGCGCAGCAGCGTCTCGCGCGGATTCCAACGCCACGCTTCTTCGATGACGGGCACGCCGCTCCCTTCGAAGAGATCGGACCGCCATCGTTCGGCCGGCTCGATGAGATGCCGCAACTCGACCACCGGCCGCGCCGCGCGCCAGATGGCTTCGCCCGTTTTCTCGCGCAGCAGCCAGACGCGATCGCGCCACGTGTCCCGATACCGGTTGATGGCGTCGACGATCTCAGATTCCGTCAATGGCTCGCCGGCATCGGCGAAAATCCGCGCCAGCAACGTTACGGGCGTGACCGGCAACGCATTCGAAATCTCCAGCATTACGCGTTCCGCCAGCTCCGTCAGCGCGCCCTTCCGGTCGTTGTAGACCGGCGCGAGGATGGCCGGATGCTCGCGCACGAACTCGTCGACCGCGACTGGCGTTCCGAACGTGACCACCGCATAACCGTATCGCTTGAACCGTTTCAGAATGCTGCGCAGCAGGTTGCGAAAGAGAAAATCGATCGTGGTCTGCAACTTGTCCGTCTTCGTACGCCGGTCTTCTTTGCCCACCAGCTCCTCGGTGAGATTGCGGTCTTCCAGCACGCGGTCGTAATTGATCGCAGTCGGAATCAAAAACAGCGGCGCGCTGAATCCGGGATCGCGCTTGCCGGCCACGATGTAGTCGAGCATCCCAAGCTTCGGCTTCTGAAACGCCCCGTCGCGCGTCAGTCCGCCTTCGATGAAGACGCCCTGCGTCACGCCATTCTTCGTGATCGTGCTGACGAACGTCGACAGCACGGCGTGGTACAGCGGCTCGCGATACCGCCGCCGGATGAAGTAGCCGCCGAACCATTTGAAGAGGTGATTCAACGGCCAGACGCGCGCCCATTCGCCCACCGCGTACGACAGCGAGACGAACTTGAAGAGCATGTGCGCGACCAGGACGTAGTCGGCATTCGAACGATGATTGATCAGATAGACGACGACGGCGTTCTTCGGCGCCGTGGCGTTGAAATCACGCAGCGTCTTGTGCTCGACCACCGGCCGATAAAGAAAGTGCGTGATGGCGCGCGCCAGCGGCGCGCCGACCCGGTAGTACGCGAGGAGATTGAACTTCGGGACGATCTCGCGCAGGTACGTCCGCGCCTGCCGCGTGGCATCTTCGATCGACGTGTGATGCTCTTTCGCGTAGCCGCGGATCGCATCGACCACTTCGCGGCTGCCGAACACTTCCAGCTCGATGTCGGCATGCCGCCGTTTGAGCTTGAAGCGATCGACGTGGATATGGCGCCGCCGCTGGAAACGCCGCGCGTGCCGTTTGCCGAGCACGAGTGCGATCGCGGCGAGGACGAGCACCGCGACAAGAACCTCGAGCAGAAGTCGCATCGGTGCGCGGCAGTGTAGCGTGAGCCTACGTTTCGATCGCGCGGCGGTAATTCCGGACGCGCGTCCCTCTAATCAATTACACAAGCCCTCACTGGCCGATTGGGTCCGGCCCGGAGACCTGTCTATGACTGCGGAAGCGAGAGCAGCAGCGGTTCGCAAGGCACTGGCCGTCCTGGTGCTGGTATGCGCATGCCGCCGCGAAGAGTCGCCGTCGGAACGATTGCTGGCGCTGGCGCCGCACTCTGGCCGTCCGATCGAGGCGCGACTGACCGGCTTCGACTGGCCCGCCGCCCGCGTTCAGCGCGCCGCGCATGCCAGCCTGCTCGACCCGGCCCGCCTCGAGCTCGCCGGCGCCGCCAGCGCCGTCATCCAGTCCGAACTGAACGACTCCTCGGCACGCGCACGCCACGAATCAGGCGCCGCCTACCTCCTGATCGACCGCGACCGCGACGCGATCGACGCTCTCGAATCCGCCGTTCGCCAATCTCCGGACAACGCCGCCTACCGGAGCGACCTCGCCGCTGCCCGCTACACGCTCGCGGTCACCGAAAAGCGTCCGCACGAACTGCCGCAAGCACTCGCGGACGCCGACCACGCCCTCCGCCTCAATCCCAAACTCCCCGACGCGCTCTTCAACCGCGCCCTCATCATCGAAGCCCTCGGCATCAGCGAAGCCGCCCGCCGCGCCTGGCAACGCTACGCGATCGCCGATCCAACCTCCCATTGGTCCGCCGAGGCGATGCACCACCTCGGCAACCTCCCCGTCGTAACCACCCGCGACGAGTTCCAGAACCACCTCACCGCCGCCACCCGCGCCCTGCCTGACACGGCCCCACTCATCGCCCTCGCCCGAAATTACCCGCAGGAAGCCCGCACGTGGAGCGAAGGGCCGTTGTTGTCGAAATGGGCTGACGCCATCCACGCAGGCGACACGAAAACCGCGACGCAGACGCTGAACATCGTCCGCGTTTTCGGCGCCGAGCTCGCGGAGTTCAACGGCGTTCATTTGGTTGGTGACGTCGTCGCCATCATCGATCGAGCCTCCGCCGAACCGGCGCGCGTCGGCATGCTCGCCGATGCGCACGCGGCGTACCGGGATGGAAGGCTCCTCTATGACAGGCGGCGGGTAGCGGATGCCGAGGAGCATCTACGCAAGGCCGCAGAGCTTTTCGCGCGAGCCGGGAGTCCGATGGCAATCAGCGCGGAGTACTACCTTGCGAATTGCCTATACGACGGCAACCGTTTGATCGAAGCAAGTCACGCGCTCGACAAACTGCTGGAACGCTCCGACATAAGAGGTTATCCAGCGACGGCGGCTGAGATTCGGTGGGAAAACGCGCTCTGCCACTCGGCTCTCGGTGAGTGGGACGTCGCGTTTCATATGGTGCGACAGTCGCGAAAGACGTTTTCCGATCTCGGCGAAATCCAAAACCGCGCCGATATGGATCTTCTCCTGGCGAGCCACCTGAATCACGCCTCCCAACCGCGCGCGGCGTGGAAAGCGCGCGTCGCGGCCTTCCCCGTGCTCAGCCGCGCCGGGTCAACGGACCGCATACGCAACTCGTTGATCACCGCGATCAAGGCGGAGACGGCGGAAGGAAAGCTCGAGTCGGCACTGTCGCTCACGCGAATCGCGCTCGATGAACTACTTCACGCCGGCTCGCGCATCAGCGTTTGTACGGCGGAATCAGCACGCGCCGAGACCTTGGCGAAAACGGGAGACTTTCGCGCCGCGCGAATGGCTGTTGATCGCGCGCGCCGTTCCGCGAAAGCAATTCAGGATCCCGAGCTCAAACGCCGGACGTCAACTTACATCGACATCGCCGAAGCAGTCGTGGAGCGCGATGCGCATCCTGAGGTCTCGCTCCGGCTCCTCACTGCGGCCATCTCGTTCTACACATCCAGGCAGAGCAACGCCTGGCTACCGAAAGCGTATCTGGAGCGTGGCCGGACCTTTCTACGCGCGAAGAGCGACGAAGCGGCTCGCGCAGATTTTGAAGCGGGGATACGGCAGCTCGAGGCGCAACGTTCCGCCATCAGCAATACCGATGTGCGCGGAACGTTCTACGACACCGCGCCGGAGCTGTTCTCGGAAACGATTGCACTGCTCTTACGGAAAAACGATGTCGCTGCTGCGTTCAACGTCTGCGACGCAGGACGCGCGCGCACCGTCCGGGAACAAGCGGGCACTCGCGCGGATACGCCCGCGCAAATGATGACCGCGGAGCAGCTCCGTACTTTGCTGCCGCCGGATACCGCGCTAATCGAGTACGCGCTACTGAGCGATTCGATCGTGATCTTTTACTTCTCGTCGTCATCGTCAGGTGCTGTGCGAGTCACGGCAACGCCCCACGATCTCGGAGATCTGGTCGAAAGGTTCACGACGCGTCTCCAGCAGCGAGCGGAGATCGCCTCAACGGAGCGCGAATCGGCCGCTCTTTACCGTTTTCTGATCGCTCCAGTCGCAGCGAAACTTGCGGGCGCGCAGCAGTTGATCATCATTCCCGACCGGCAGCTTCATGCGATTCCGTTCGCTGCCCTCTACGACGCGGAACATCGACGTTACGTCATCGATGACTTCGCGATTTCGGTCGCGCCGAGTGCTGCGTCGGTCCTCCAGCAGACGCCGGCGCACACGGGCGGACCGGTGCTGGTCGTCGGTGATCCTCGCAACGACGACGCGCCCGCGCTTCCTGACGCGGCACGCGAGGCCGAGGAGATCGCGGCGATGTATCCGTCCTCGACACTGCTCGAAGGCAGTCAGGCCACGCCGGCCAGGTTCATTGCGGCAGCACGACGAAGCAGTCTGATTCACTACGCTGGTCACGCGCAGGGCGATCCCGCGGACCCATTTGGCGCTCTTTATCTCGCGGGGGACACCGTCCGGTCCGGCAATCTCGATCTCAGCGCGATTTCAGCGCTCCATCTCGACAAAGCGCCGCTTGTCGTTCTCGCCGCCTGCGGAACCATTCGCGGCGACTCGGAACACGTGGAGGGAATGCCGAGTATCGCCCGCGCCTTCCTCGCGGCCGGCGCGCGGAATGTCATCGGCACTCTTTGGGAAGTCGACGACGAGCCGGTAGCGCCATTGTTCCGCCGGTTGCACGACGAATTGCGCGGCGGTGCGGACACTCCGACCGCGTTGCGTAGAGCGCAGCTGGCGATGGCACATGACGCTGATCCGGGCCGCCGTCACCCCGCCACCTGGGCGCCGGTCGAACTGCTCGGCTACTCGAATGAGCACCGGCACCAGTAAAGAAAAAGGAGTGTGTGATGTCCGTGACCAGCATTCAGTTCATCGGCCTTTTCGTTGTCATGATGAATAGCGGAGCGGGCTTGCACATCCTGCTGCCGCATTTCCCCGGAACGCCGTTCGAGAATCACGTCTCGGTCATTCAGTACGATCCCAATCAGGTATCGAGCGCGTCGTGGCCGGGGATAACTTCCTGCGGACCGAATGATTCGTTACGGTGTGCTCCGATCGACCTGGAGACGATTACATTCTCAGGAGCCACCGATCCCGCGCCGGTCGACGTCATCGGCTCCATCTCGCATCTGCGTTGTTGCTGCGCGCCGATGACAGACATACTCCCGAAGTACAAGGACCCAGCTGCGACCGGCAAGCTTTCAGCACACATTTTTCTTGAAAAAGGGATCGCGGAGGCAATCACCAACGGAAACAGCCGCACCGACACATGGATCACGATGCATTCGACAGACACTGCGGGGATCACCCTCATTGGGAACACCGGAAGCAGTTCCTTCAATATCGTCTTCAAGCCGGCCGCGCAGTTTCAGGTTCTGAATTCGACCGTCTCCACTTCAACGACCCCACCGCATTTCCTGGCGTACTACCTCATGGGCAGCGGCAGCAGTAGCTGCACGTCACTGCCGGCCGACGGACCGCCCTGCGCGCCTCGCGCGACTGAGTGCGTACTTCCGAGAAAACAGAGTACGAAAGCTGCTGCGCGCAGAAGGGTGGCTTTGAAACGGCCTGTCAAGGTAAGTCCACTGGAAGTCGATTCCGAATGTTCCAACTCTCATTGGCCATAGCGTCTTAGTCGGGTAGTGACAGGTCCAGCCGCCTGTCTTCGCTTTTGCCTTATCATCCTGCCATCCGCAAAACGTGCAGAGGTGGCGATGGCTGAGCAGGCGCGGGTCCTGATCGTTGAAGACAACGAGGCGGATCGGGCACTGCTCGAGGCTCATTTGAGCCGCGACGGATTCGCGACGGAATTCGCCGGCGATGGTGTCGACGGCTGGGCCATGCTCGATGCGAATCCGGACCGGTATGACCTTGTCCTGCTCGACCGCACCATGCCGCGGATGGACGGGATGGCGTTGCTGCGGAAGATCAAGAGCGATCATCGATTCCTGATCCTTCCGGTCATTTTTCAGAGCGCGCTGGTGAGCCGCGAGGAGGTCATCGAAGGGATTCGCGCCGGCGCGTACTACTACCTGACCAAGCCGTACGACGCCGAGATGCTGCTCAGCGTCGTGCGGACCGCTTCCAGCGACCGTGCAGCGGCGAAGGAGTTGCAGATACGCGTACGAAGG
>DATART010000456.1:0-1762 GCA_036264035.1 Thermoanaerobaculia bacterium
GTCTCTGTCCCGTTTAGAAGAGTGTAATTCGACGATCTCCCCGCACGGTTCGCACAACGAGTACCCGTTGCAGAAAACAACCCCAAACGATAGCGCGAACTGACTGTTTCTTAGAAGCCGCCGGAGCGACGTAGGCGAAGCCAAAGTCGCGCAGGACGGTCGAAGGGTCCCCGGCTGCCAACCGCGGGTGGCGGTGGCGACTGTCAAATTCGCGCGATTTGAAAAGGGGTTACCAGCCGGGGATCCTTCGACCGTCCTCCGCTGCTCCGGCTTTGCCTACGCAGCTCCGGCGGCTCAGGATGACAGCGCGCGCAAAGAGCAATCAACTGCCTCTGTACGTCGAGTATCCGAACGGCGAAAGCAGCAGCGGCACGTGGTAATGCTGCGCTCCGCCGACCACGCAAAACTCGATGACGACGCGCGGAAAAAATCCGTCTGGATCGTAGCCGCCGGTCTCGAAGGTGATGCGATACGTGCCGGGCGCGGGCGGATCATCGATCAGTTTCAGCCGTCCGTCAGCATCCGTCACGCCGCGCGCGATGACACCGCGATCGTCTTCCAGCGTGATGCCGACCCCCTCGGCAGGACGCCCCTTCGCAGTGTCGAGAACGTGCGTCGAAATCCCCATCAGCCCACCAGCTTCATCAGGCGCAACTTCGTGATCTTCATCTGCTCGTCGGCCGCCACGTGCAGCTCGTGGTGCGGCGTGTTCTCCAGACGCTGCCACGCCACCGCTAGCATCTCGTCCGCGCTTCGCCCGGTCGCGCAGACGATGTAGATGTGACCGAAGCGCGCCTCATACTCGCGATTTGCCTCCGCCAGCGCGTCTTTGATGTCACTCGACGCCGCCGCCGCTCCCGACTGCTCCTGCCGCGCCCAGGCGGACGATGAACGCTCGCCGATTCGCGGATGCGCCGCGAACGCTTCCCGCCAGTCGTCCGGAGTCAGCGAGTTCCAGATCGCCTCGGCGTCGCGAACAAGATCGCTCCACGACGCGAACGGCCGCGCCGCGATCATCCGCCGCACCCATTCATTCGATCCGCAGCAGTTGCGCAATTGCGCGGCCGCGATGTCATCGACCAGTGTGTTGATGTAGCGCGCGACGGCATCGCCGTGTCCTTCTTCGGTCGCGACACCGTGAACGCGCAACCGGCTGACGCCGCCGTCGGGAAACACGTTGAGACGGAGATGCGTGACGGGACCCTGATTGACCAACTCATCGATGAACAGATGCCGCGTATGCGCCTGCAGCTTCGTGCGAGGCAGCACCTCGAACCATTCATCATCCGCAAACGCGCGCGTCCCGTCGATCGAGCAACTGTCGGGATAGTTCCCCTTGAAATGATTCGTGTCGACTTCGATGCGCCGCAGCGATCCCTCGGCGGCGAGCTTCATGATCACCCAATCGTTCCCGGGTCCGCGCCGCCGCTTCGTCTCCCAACCGTCGCTCATGTTCAACGCGCGCCCGGGCATGATCAGGTTGTGCTTCGGCCCGAAGAACATGTCGCTGCACGCCAGCACATCGCCGCCGTGCTCCGCCGCCGCGAGGTCGGTCTCGATCGACAATCCACCCTCGCGCCGCCAGTCGGGAACGACTTCGCCTTGTACACGCAGCCGCGCCACGCCGCCGTCCGGATAGATGTGGAGTCGCAGATGCGTATAGGCGTAGGGCGATTCGATCGCAAACAGATTCTCGCTGTCGCCCTTCAGTTCCGACTTCGGCAGGATCTCGATCCAGTTCGCCAGCGACTCGGCCTCCGAC
>DATART010000016.1:0-2360 GCA_036264035.1 Thermoanaerobaculia bacterium
CACGGTCAGCGGATCGCGGCGCAGGCTGCGCCACAGCCCCCATGCCGTGTAGATCGCGCCGAAGGTGATGAGGAGGTAGATCGATTTACTCTCGAGCGTCGCGCCGAAGGCGTGCACGGCCTCGAGTCCGATGAAGAGGGCGATCACGCCGAGGATCGCGGAGACGGTCACGTGGCCGAAGCCGCAGAGAAATGTGACGCGCGCGGTGTGCATCGCCCCCCAACGGCGGGAGCGCGCAAGCGCCGCGAACGGCATCCAATGATCGGGGATGACGGTATGCAGCGAGCCGACCGCGGCGGCGGTGAGCATGACGGCGTAGATCGTGGCGTGCGTCACGTGGTTGTTCTCAAGCGTATGCCGGCTGGAACCACTCGGCGCGCTTGGCATCAAGCGCGAGATCGAATCATAGATCCTGTCCAAGTTGACGTCGCAAACGGTGCGAGGGCTTACACCGCTACGTATGAGGGCTCACAGGAGAAGGTGAGTCCTATAATCGTTTTCGATGACCGAAGTGGCCGAGGAAAAACGGCTGTACAAGATCGGCGAGGTCTGCCGGATCGCGGACGTGCAGCCGTACGTTCTCCGCTACTGGGAGACGGAGTTCGCGGCGCTCGCGCCGAACAAAAGCGGCGGCGGCCAGCGGCTGTACACGCAGCGCGAGATCGACATCATCCTTCGAATCAAACAGTTGCTGTATTCGGAGGGGTTCACGATCGCGGGGGCGAAGAAGAAGCTGGAGACGGAGCTTTCGCAACCTGCTCCCGCTGCTGTCGTTCCGGCCGCCAAACCTCCGTCTGACGCGAACAAGATCCTCGTCGACGTGAAGCGGGAGCTGACCGCGATCCTCGATTTACTCGGCAAATAGCGCGACGATTTTCTCGAGGCCGGCGCGGTCGTCTTCGTCAAAGGCGTTGAAGCGATCGGAGTCGACGTCGAGGACGGCAATGAGATCGCCGGCTGTGAACACTGGAACGCAGATCTCCGACTTCGAGCGCGAGTCGCAGGCGATGTGGCCGGGGAACTGGTTCACGTCGGCAACGATGATCGTTTCGCGCTTCGCGCCGCAGCTTCCGACGACGCCCTTGCCGAACTCGATCTGCAGGCAGCCGATGGTTCCGATGTACGGGCCAACGACCAGGCGATCGCCGCAGACGCGGTAGAAGCCGGTCCAGAAGTAGTAGTCGAAGTGCCCCACCAGAATGGAGTTGATCGTCGCCATTAGCGCGATGTCGTCGAGCGAGACGCCGCCTTCGTCGCTCCAGATCGCGCGGATCTCGCGCAGGCTTTCTTCGTACGCCTCGGTTTTGTTCATGACGCCATCGCTCGCGCGTAGACATGCTCGTATTCGCGCGCGGAACGCTCCCACGAGTGATCCGCCGTCATGCCGTTCGCCTGCAGTTGCTTCCATGTCTTCGACTCGCGGTAATTCAGCATCGCGAGCCAGACGGCTGCGTACAGATCGCGCGGCGAAGTGCTGAGATAGCCGAAGCCGTTCGCTTCCTCGAGGTTCGAACCATCGAACGGAACGACCGTATCGGCCAGGCCGCCGGTGAAGCGGACGACCGGGACGGTGCCGTAGCGCAAGGCGTACATCTGATTCAGACCGCACGGTTCGTACATCGACGGCATCAGGAGGATGTCGGCGCCCGCGTAGATGCGGTGCGCGAGTGCGTTGTCGAACCCGATCTCGACGTGGCAGCTCTCCGGCTGCTCGGCGGCGACGGCGCGGAACGCCTCTTCGATCGCCGGATCGCCACTGCCGAGGATCACCGCCTGCGCGCCGGCGCGAAGGAGGCGGTCGAGAATCGGCGTCAGCATCTGGAATCCTTTTTGATCGACGAGGCGCGACACGACCGCCAGCAGCGGCGTCTTCGCCTTCAGCTTCATCTTCAGCGCGCGGAGAAGCGCGCGTTTGCTGAGCGTCTTGCCGGCGAGCTTCTCGCGTGCGTAATTCGATGGGATCAACGAGTCGTGCTCAGGATCCCACTCGTCGGTGTCGATGCCGTTCAGGATCCCTGTGATCTTGAATGAGAGGCTGCGCAGGATTCCGTCGAGACCTGCGCCGAATTCGGGCGTCTGAATTTCGCGCGCATAGTTCGGGGAGACGGTCGTCACCTCGTCGGCGAAGATGATCCCGCCTTTCATCGGATTCAACTGCCCGAAGTGCTCGAGGGCGCCGGGCGACCAGTAGCGGCTGTGCAGGCCGGTCACCGCGAACGCCGCGCCGGCCGCGTTGCCCTGGTAGTTGAGGTTGTGAATCGTGAAGACCGAACGCGTGTGGCGGAAGTTCGCGTTTCCGCGGAGGCCGCTGTGCAGGTAAACCGGCAGCAGCGCGGTGTGCCAGTCGTGCGCGTGCAGTA
>DATART010000273.1:0-8987 GCA_036264035.1 Thermoanaerobaculia bacterium
AGCAGGCGGATCACGCGGTGAGTCAGGTGGATCACACGGTGAGCAGGCGGATCACGCGGTGAGTCAGCGGATCACACCGTGAGAAGCTCTGAAGAAATCGTGTCGCTTGAAACACGCGAGGCTCGGGTTGACTAAATCAGCCACTGCACCTTGCCAAAGCACAGACACTCTTATCTGTGCTGTCGAGGCTCGGGACACGGATCTCCTCACGCGAAGCGTGGCGCGAAGAGCAGGAGGTCGAGGCTGAAGGTGACGCGCATCGGTTTGACCCGTTCGAGCTCGCGCGGCCGGTAGATGGAGAGCAGGACGTCGTGGACGCCGTCGCGATCGAGATCGGCGGTCGTCGTCGCGCGGCGCTGATCGGCGATCGTGAACTCGTTCGCGAACGTCTCGATCGTGCGCTCGATGCGATCGCGCCCGGCGCCGCGCAGCTCGACGAGATCGTCCGGCGCGGGAATGGCGGCGAGGAGGCGGCCGCCGTCGCGAAGGACGCGCCGGAACTCGCTGCTGTTCATCCGCGCGGTGATCGTCATGACGAGGTTGAACGTTGCGCCTGCGTACGGAACGAAACGGTCGGCATTGGCGACAATCCATTCGCAATTCGGATAGCGCTTCGCGGCGGCTTCGATGGCTGGCAACGAAATGTCGACGCCGTGCGCATCGCACGAGAGGGAGCCGAGGTAGAAACCGTCGCCGCAGCCGGCATCGAGGACTACGTCGTCGGGTTTCACGCTCACCATCGATGAGATAGCGTCGCGCAGCGGCTCGGTGACGCCGCGATCGTGCAGACGTCGGCGCGCCGCTACCGCCTCGGCCGTATCGCCCGGCTGTTTCGATCGCCGGTCCTGCGGCTGGAGGAGGTTGATGTAGCCGCTGCGCGCGATGTCGAACGAATGTCCGCGCGCGCAGATCACGCGCCGATCCTCGCGCACGAGCGGCTGATGACACGTGCGAACGGTGCAGAGGAGCATGGGCAACTACAATTGAACCATGCACCGCTCCACGCGACGCCTTATCTGGCTCGTCGCGGGTCTGCTCCTGTTCCTCATCGCCTCGGCGCTGCTTTATCAGGCGGGGATGGCGCGGCTCGAAGGCGCGCACCGCACGTTCTGGGACAGCTTCGAGTGGGCCGCGGAGACGTTGAGCACGACCGGCTACGGTGCCGACAGTCATTGGCGGCATCCGGCCATGGTGGTCCTGGTCGTCGTGGTGCAGTTCGCCGGTGTGTTTCTGGTCTTTCTCATCGTGCCGATTTTTCTGGTGCCCTTCCTCGAAGAACGATTCGAACGCCGCGTGCCGCGCGTCGCGCCGAAGCTGGCGAATCACGTGATCGTGTATCGCTACGGGCCGGCCGTGGAGACGCTGCTGCAACGGTTGGCAGATCATGACGTCGCATCGATCGTCGTCGAAACCGACGAAAGCGCGGCGCGTGCCGTGCTGGAGCGAGGATTCCCGGCCGTTTTCAGCCGTGCCGAGGAGGACGCGCTCGATGTCTGCCGGTTGGCGCAGGCGCGCGCACTCGTCGCGAACGGGCGTGACGAAGAAAATGCGGCGCTGATTCTGCGGGCGCGGCAGATGGGGTTTCGCGGCGAGATCTTCGCGTTCGTCGAAGAGCCGGCGCATCGAAAGCCGATGGAGCTCGCCGGCGCGACCGCCGCGTACACGCCGCGGCACATCGTCGCCGCGGCGCTTGCGGCGCATGCGAGCGACATCATCAGTCCGCGTCTGCCGGGCGCCGAACGTCTGCCGCTGGAGCGCCGCGAAATCCGTGTCGCCGCAACGAGTCCGCTCGCCGGTCTCACGCTCTCCGCCTCCAACCTCGGCGCGGCCAGCGGCGCGATCGTAGTCGGCCAGTGGATGCGTAACCGGCTCCACGCGCGCTGCGACGCGGCCATGGTCATCGAGCCGGGCGCGATCCTCGAGCTCGTTGGTGACCCGGCCTCGCTCGATCGCTCGGCCGCGATGATCGGCAGCCCGTTCCTTCGCCGCGGCGGGCCGTATCTGATCGCCGGCTTCGGCGAAGTCGGGCGCAAGGTGCACGAACTGCTCACGGACGCTGGTGAGGAAGTCCGCGTCGTCGAGCGTCAGCCCGCGGCGGGTGTGGACATCGTCGGCAATGTTCTCGATTCGTCGGTGCTGCAACGTGCGGCGCTTCACGAATGCCGCGCGGTGGTGCTGGCGCTGAACAGCGATGACGCCACGCTCTTCGCGACCGTGATCGCGCGCGATGCCGCGCCGGACGTGCCGGTGATCGCGCGCGTCAATCATTCGCGCAATATCGACAACATCTACCGCGCCGGAGCCGACTTCGCGCTCTCCATCAGCGACATCTCCGGCGAAATGTTGTCCTCGCGCCTCCTCGGCCGCGCGGCGCGCTCGCACGATGAGCACCGCCGCGTGGAGCGCTTCACGGCGCCTGCCTCGCGCGCAGTGCGCGACCTCGGCTTGCGCCAGTACGGCTGCTCCCTTCTCGCGATCGAACGCGACGGCGCGTTTATCGCGACAACAGCCGACGCCGTCATCCAACCGGGCGATCAGCTCTACGTCTGCGGCCCGGCAGACGCGGTGCGAGGGGTGAATTTGTCATCCTGAGCCGCCGACGCGACGTAGCGCGAAGCGCGGAGTCGCGTAGGACGGTCGAAGGATCCCCGGCTGCTAACAACGGTAGGGCGCGGGATTCTTCGCCGTCCTCCGGCGCTTCGCCTTCGGCTCCGACGCCTCCGGCGGCTCAGAATGACAGTGGCGGCCCGGACCTTGCTTTTCTCAGCGCAGGAGGACGTGATGAACGTCAAATCCCCGACTCATACGACGTTGACGCGGCTCATTCCGCCGCTGACGATCTGGGCCATCGGCAAAATTCTCGAAACGCCGAGCGTCAAAGGCAGCGTGATGGAACTGGATGGGATAGCGTACAAGAAACGGCACGGCGCGGTGCGGTCGATCCGGCGCAGCGTGAAGAACGCGAAGTCGAATTCCTCCTGGCTCGCCGCCGGCGCCGCCGCGATCGTTGTCGGCATCGGCCTCATGACGAAGGCGACGCGGAAGTGACGCACACCCCTACCGCGTAAACAGCTTCTTCACCGACTTCACCACGACGACCGTCGCGCTGATACCGCCCACCAATGCGCCGATCAGCAGTCCGGCCACGCCGCCGGCGGCCATCTTCGCAATGCCTGCTCCGCCGCCGCCTTTGGCCGGTGCGGTCTTGTAGATGACGACCGGCTTCGCGGCGGGGGGCGGCGTCTCCTCCTCCTTTTCCTTGACCGTCCGCTTCGCATCCGTTTCCGCCTTCAGACTGCCGTGCGCGCGCGCGTAGACCTGCGTGAACTCGGCGCCGAACAGGAGGATCTGTGCGGAGTAATAGACCCACAGCAGCACCAGGACGAGTGAACCGGCCGCGCCGAAGCTCGATCCGACCGCGCTCTTCGAGAAGTAGATGCCGAGTGCGAACTTGCCGATGACGAAGAGGAATGACGTGAGTGCCGCGCCCAGCCAGACGTCGCGCCATTCGATTTTCAGATCGGGCAGCAGCCGGAAAATGCCTGCCATCAGGACCGTAATCACGCAGAAGGAAAAGACCATCTCCACGATGTGCCAGAGCGCCTCGCCGCCGGGAAGGTGGCTGCCCGCGTACTTGCCCATCGCACCGATTGCCGTGTCGATGACGAGCGACACGAGCAGCAGGAAGCCGAGGCCGAAGACCATGGCGAAGGAGAGGAAGCGATCCTTGATCATCCCCATGATTCCGCGGCCTTCTTTGGGCTTCACATCCCAGATCGTGTTGAGCGCGTCCTTGAGCTGGCCGAAGACGCCCGACGCACCGAGGAGAAGGGTGACGATGCCGAGGATCGTGGCCACCGTGCCGGTTTTCGGCTTGGCCGCGTTCTTCACCATCTCCTGCACGCCGGCGGCAGTGTTCGCCCCGAGTACCCCGTGGAGCTGCTCGAAAATCTTGTTTTGCGCCGCGTCGTGGCCGAACGCCAGACCGGCGATGGCGATGACGATCAGCAGCAGCGGCGCCAGCGAAAAAATCGTGTAGTACGCCAGCGCCGCGCCGAGGCGCGGCACTTTGTCCGCGATGAACTCAGTGATCGTCTGCTTGAAAAGTCCCAGATATTTTTTCATCTCTCGCCCCGCATCGTTTCGTGCGGAGCAATGGATGTACCCGGTTTACTTTGCCGCGGGCATATCGGAGTTGAAGATGTCCTCGGCCGCCCACCACCGCCCGTTCGATTTCTTCCAGAGGACCATGTACTTGCCGGCGTCTTTGACCGCCTGACCACTGGCCGGACGGAGCGAGAGGTCGTAGCGGCCCGTCTCGATGGCGAAGTCGGCCGATGGCTGCGTGACGTTCGTGCTGGTGAGAGCGACGTCGACGGAACCGGTGGCCAGGAACGCCGTCCAGAAGGCGCGGATGGCCTCGCGTCCGCGGAACGCCGGCATGTTCGGCGCCATGACCTCGGCATCGGGGGCGTAGAAGTTGTCGACCAGGGTGGCCGCGTTACCCGCTCGCGCGTTGGCGGCGAAATCCCCGTTGGCGCGGCGGATGGCGTTCTCGGCGTCGCCGGGCGAATACTCAGAGGACATCCGCGGGGACGAGGAACAGGCGGCGAGGACTGCGAGTGCGGCGATGGAGACGAATCGTTTCATGGCTCTCCCTTCCGATGACATACGGCGCTCACGAGCCGCTGGATCACTACAATAGCGGCATGCTACGCCAACGCCTTGTCCTCGCGCTCGTGGTGATCGCGACGGCCTGCCACAGTCCGACGTCCCCCAACGATGGTCAAGCCGCCACGGAGCACGGCCGGCTGTCGGGCGTGGTCACGATCGGTCCGAACTGTCCCGGTCCCCAGCAGATTGGCAATCCGTGCCCTACACCACCCTCGGCATACGCGGCGCGCAAGATCCTGGTCTACAACGAGGCGAAAACGAATCTGCTCTTCACCGTCGACATCGATTCCCAGGGCGCATACCTGATCGATCTCGCCGCGCCGGCGAAATACACGATCGATCTGAAGCCGAGCGGAATCGACAAGACGTCCGATCTGCCGAAGGTGGTCGACATTCACGCGAACACGGTGACGCGCGTGGATGTGAATATCGATACAGGCATACGGTAGCGCTGGGAACGCGGGCGGGACGCCCGCGTTCCCGGCAAACACAGAAAGGCCGGCATTACGCCGGCCTTCCCTTCAATGCGCAATGTGGACGGAGCCTTGGGCAACCAACGCCGCCGGCCGTGCCGGCTACGCCTTCAGGTGCTTGCTGACCAGAGCCGTCATCTCGAACATCGAGACCTGGTTCTTGCCGTTGAAGATCTTCCGCAGCTTGTCGTCCGCGTTGATCATCCGCTTGTTGGTCTGGTCCTGAAGGCCATTGGCCTTGATGTAGTCCCACACCTTTTTGGTGATCTCGCTGCGCGGCATCGGCTTGTCGCCGACGATTGCCGCCAGGTCGCTGCTCGGGGTCACTAACGCGGACAGCCCGCTGCCGCCGCTCTTCTTCTTGCTCGTTGTCGCCATCAGTTGTTCCTCTCCTACTTCATTTTCGCGCGATTGTGCTCTACCGCACTCTCCGCGTCAAACGTCGATTTTCGGTGGGTATGCTGAAAGTCATGATTAACGCACCGTTCTTCCTGCACATGTGGTTCCCGCTTCGGCCGCCTAGATTGGGCGTCGAAGGAGAACCAAATGCATCACCAACCACTCGTCCGGCTGCTCGATGTGACGCGAACCTACCCGCTTGGAAGGGTGAACGTGCGAGCGCTCACCGGCGTTTCGCTCGATATCGACCGCGGCGATTTCCTTGCGCTCGCGGGCCCATCCGGCAGCGGCAAGACGACGCTGCTCAACCTCATCGGCTGCATCGACAAGCCGGACTCGGGACGGATTCTGATCGACGGAGTTGACGTCACACCCGTCCCGCTCCACCGGCTCGCCGCCACCCGCCGCGACACCCTCGGATTCATCTTCCAGACGTTCAATCTGATTCCGGTGCTGACAGCGTACGAGAACGTCGAGTACCCGCTGCTGTTGCAGCATGTGCCGGCAGGCGAGCGCCGCAAGCGCGTTCTCGATTGGCTGGAGCAGGTTGGACTGAGCGATCAGGCACGCCAGCGTCCCGATCAATTGTCCGGCGGCCAGCGGCAGCGTGTGGCGATCGCTCGCGCCATGGCCGGCCAGCCGAAGCTCGTGCTCGCCGATGAGCCGACCGCGAATCTCGACTCCGTCACCGCCGCGAAGATCCTCGACCTCGTCGAAGACATCAACGCGCGAACCCACTGCACCTTCATCTTCGCCACGCACGATCCCGCGCTGATGTCGCGTGCGCGGCGCTGCGTGCGTATGCACGACGGGGCGCTCACCGTGAGTCTCATAAGTGAACCACTGCTCGAAGCGCGCGCTTCATAGGGAACGAAAATGCTGACCAAACTTGCCCTTCGCAACGTCTTCCGCAACCGCCGCCGCTCGGCCATCACGCTGCTGGTCATCGTCTTCGGCGCGGTCGGCCTGATCCTCTTCGGCGGCTACAAGGCCATCACCTTCTTCAGCCTGCGCGAGAGCACGATTCGCAACCGCCTGGGACATCTGCAGATTTATAAGGCCGGCGTCGAACGCGCCGAGGCCAAAAAGCCGCTGGAGTACGGATTGGATGATGTTGCACGGCTCCGGCGTGCCGTCGAGGCGGACAAGCGCGTACGCATGACCACTGCCCAGATCACGCTAATGGGCCTCATCAGCAACGGCGACAAGTCCGAGACGTTCATGGCCACGGGCGTCGAGCCGAAAGAAGACAAGCCGATGAACGCGCAGCGTCTCGTGGCCGGCACCGCCCTGCCCGACAACGAATCCGACGCGATCATCATCGGACGCGGTCTCGCCGCGTCGATGCACGCGAAGCCCGCCGATTACCTGACGCTGATGTCGACCACAGCGTCAGGCTCGCTCAACGCGATCGACGTTCGCGTGGCCGGCATTTTCATGAGCGGGGTGAAGGAGTACGACGACCGCGCCATCAAGATGCCGCTGGCCGGCGCGCAGCAGCTGCTGCAGACGACGAAAGTCGAGCGGCTGCTCGTGATGCTGAAGGATACCGACGATACCGCCGCCGTCCGCGCCAGCCTCACCGCGCTTTTCGCAACGAAGCATTGGGCGCTGGAGATGAAGGATTGGTCGCAGCTGGCGACCTTCTACCACCAGGTCGTGGCGCTCTATAACGGCATCTTCGGCTTCATCGGGATGGTGGTCTTCGCCATCGTGATCTTCAGCGTAGCGAACACGATCGTGATGTCGATCTTCGAACGGACGCGCGAGATCGGCACGATGATGGCCATCGGCACGACGCGAGCGAGCATCTGGCGGATGTTTCTGGCCGAGGGGCTGATGATCGGTGTGATCGGCGGCGTGGCCGGGCTGCTTTTCGGCGCCGGCATCTCCAACCTCATCAACCGCCTGCACATCATGCTGCCGCCGCCGCCCGGCTACACGCAGGGCTACCCGCTGCGCGTGATGCTGCAGCCGGGCATCCTCATCACCGCCTTCCTCATCGCGGTCATCACTTCAACGCTGTCGTCGATCCTTCCCGCGCTCAAGGCGTCGCGGCTGAAGATCGTGGATGCGTTGGGACACATTTGAATTGGGAGTGGGGGGTGGGGAGTGGGGAGTAGGAGCAGAGGCGCGCGATTCATAAGCTCTTGCCGTTGCTCCCACACCCCACTCCCTACTCCCCACACCCCGGAGAAATCATGAAACGACTCATTGCCATCGCATTTCTATTCGCCGCTCTTCCGCTGCGCGCGGATGACAAAGCCGCATCGGTTCTCGCGCGCGCCGATGTCTTTCGCAATCCGATCGAGAGTTTCTCCGTCGATGTCGAGCTGACATCGTTTGAACCGAACGGCAAGACAGACACCTCGCGTTTCCGCGTCTATGGGAAGAGCAGCGACCGGAGCGTGGTCGAGTTCACCTACCCCCAAACGGAGAAAGGGAAGTACCTGCTGATGCTGCGCGACGCCATGTGGATTTACCTGCCGACCGCGAGCCGTCCGATCCGCATCTCGCCTTTGCAGCGATTGATGGGACAGGCGTCGAACGGCGACGTCGCGCGGACGAGTTTCACCGTCGACTACAACGCGACGGCGGTGGCGGAGGATGGCGACGCGTTCGTCATCGACCTGGTGGCGAAGGATCCGTCGGTTGCTTACAACCGCGTGCGTTTGTGGATCGACAAGCAGTCGTACGAGCCGCGCCGCGCCGATTTTTACGTCGTCTCCGGAAAGCTCATCAAACGCGCCACGTACAAAGCCTACGGAATGATGGCCGGGCGCCGCGTCGTCACGGAGATCGAGATCGACGACCTGCTGCGTCCGGGCAACCACACCGTGATGCGCTACGCGAACCTGACGCCGAAGGAAAACGCCGAAAAGATGTTCACGAAGGACGCGTTGGGCAAATGGTGAAGACGATTCTCATCGCGGCGATGTTGGCCGCCGCGACATCGATGTCCGCCGAAACCTTCAAATTCTTCGGCTCCGGCGGCGCGGAGTGGCAGCTCACGCCCGCCAACGCGGCGTCGGCACTGAATCCGCGCAACATCGCCGGACTGCCGTACAGCAGCTCCTCCGCCGATGCCGTCGCCTTCGTCGACGCTGCACCTGATAGCCGCGCATGGAAGTTTCACCTCAAGCTGCGCGGCGACGCGGCCGAGGGAGGCGCGCAGCGCGCCGACGCCGGCGAAGCGTTCGTGCAGCTCAATCCGAAGCCGTGGCTCGACGTCACCACAGGCCGGGTCATCGAGAAATGGGGCACCGGGTACGCGTGGAACCCGACCTCATTCATCGGCCCGAAGAAGAACCCCGCCGACCCCAACGACCGCCTCTCCGCCTACACCGGCCTCGAGATGATCAAGAGCGACCTCTTCATCCGAGGGACGAACGTCTCGCTCTACGCGCTCCAGCATGATGCTTTCGCCGCGCGCGTCTACAG
>DATART010000116.1:0-6496 GCA_036264035.1 Thermoanaerobaculia bacterium
GGCGTCAGGCGCGAATCGCTGTCCATACAGACGACGATCGGCGCTTTCGAGCGGCGGATGCCGTAATTGAGCGTGTCGGCCTTGCCGCTGTTCTCTTTGCGGAACACGGACACCTTCACGCCGTAGTGATTGCCTTCGAACTCGCGCATCCGCTCGAATGTGCCGTCGGTCGAACCGTCGTCGACGGCGATGATCTCGTAATACGGATAGCGAAGCTCCAGCAGCGATGACAGCGATGACTGGATGACCTCCGCCTCATTGAACGCCGGTACGATAATCGACACGAAGGGATAAACGTCCGGGTAATTTTCCTGCGACAGCTCGCGCTGATGCAGGTAGCTGAACCAGATCAGGATGAAATGCCGCAGGATCAGCAACAGAAGGAAGGAGGCGAGCGTCACGACCAGGGCCGTAATGAAAATCGGCCCGAGTTTCGCCGGATATTTGAACAGGAATATGGTAGCGACGACGACGACGGCAATGATCAGGATCGAGATCAGAAGCTGCGTGATCGGCCGCAACGGCCGTTTCACGGTCGGCTTGGGCTCCGGCGAGGCTTCGGGAACGTTGTTGTCCATTA
Source organism: Thermoanaerobaculia bacterium (assembly GCA_036264035.1). Classification (GTDB taxonomy): domain Bacteria; phylum Acidobacteriota; class Thermoanaerobaculia; order Gp7-AA8; family Gp7-AA8; genus JADGNZ01. The sequence goes on from DATART010000116.1 coordinate 581, forward strand.
GTGGGACTCCCCAACCGGCGGGAGGACCGGAGAGGCTCCGGCCAGCACCCGCGTGTCGTAGTAATAAGGATTGCGGACGCGGTCATCGTGCGAGAAGAGCCGCTTGGCCTGCAGGCCGACATAGAAGTGGCGCTGCCAGTAATTCGTGAAGGTGGTCGGGCCGCTGGTGCCGCCGAGGAACGAATCGAAGCGGCCGCTCTTGCCGTAGCCATAGTCGGCGATCAGGTCGATGGCGTTCGTAATGGGAATCGTGGCTTTGGCTTCGTATGCGCGGAGATCGCTGGAGCGCCCGTCCTCATACGATTTGCCTGCCTTCGCCTCGGCGGTCCAGAAGAAACGATTGTGGATATTCGAGCCGACCTGGAGCACGGCAGCGAGGGAGTGATAATTGGTCGGCGACCAATAGCGGCTGGTGCGGAAGTCGTGGCGGAGGTAGCGGCCTTCGCCTTTGACTGCGACGAACGGTGCTTTGAGAATCCGGAATGCCAGCTCGCCGTGGGCTGCGAGGCGCTTGTTGCTATCGGAGATGAATCCCTCCGACGCATCGCCCAGCCACGACCAATGGCCTCCGGTGTTGTAGTCGTAATGGCCGCGGAAGTCGTTGATGGAAATCGGGCTGCCGACGAAGGAGCCGCTCACCGGAATCGTCAGCGACTGCAGCGTGAAGACGTCATAGACGAGATCGTAGTGATTGAAGTCGAGGGCGACACGGCTTTGAATCGACGGCAGGTACTCCATGCCGACGCCGCCGAAGGGACGAGTGCCGAGGCCGCGGTCATAGAGATTGACGCCGATGCGGCCACGGAAGAGCATGCGGTCGTTGGCGCGATAGTCGGCGCCGCCGCTGATCGCGTTCGCGAACACATCCTCATTCGCGGTGGAAAACTCGTGGCGTCCGAGGGCGAGATCCCACGCCATCTTCCGAGAGGTCCATTTCTGCGCGGCCAGGTCGATACGGCGCAGCGTGAAATCGTTCGAATCGTGCGAGTACGTATAGGTCCCGCTCAGGTTGGACGCGGGGCGAAGATGGCGGACCAGGTCGAGCTCATTACGGGCCGGCGCGTAGCCGGGATCGAGCGAAATGGCCTGCTGCTGTTCGAATGCCGAGGTGTTGTTCCAACCGAACCAGCGATAGATCTGGCCGAGGTTGAAATAGGCCCGCGGCGCGACGTCGGGATAGAGGTCGGAGCGCGGCGTCTTGGAGGTATCGGTCAATAGCGCGAATTCGTCCATGGCGGGCCGATACGCTTCCTCGTAAGAGAGCACCTGCGCGCGCTCGAGGCGGAGGTCGGAGCGGTCGGGATGATCGGCCAGGACCGCCGAATATGCGCGCTCGGCGGGGCCGTAACGCTGATCCCAGTTGAGCACACGCGCGTACGCAATGCGGGCATTGGTGTCGTCCGGGCGCAGGCGCAGGTAGCGCTCGTAAAGCCTCTCAGCCGGACCGTAGTCTTCCAGAGCGGTATAGGACTTGGCGAGATTGAGAATTTCGTCGGGATTCGTCGATGAGGCCATCGATCCCTGCGCTTCGAGAGCGCGAAGGCGCAGATCGAGCTTGGCGACTTCCTCTTTGCGCTTTTGCAATGCCTGCTGCTGGAGCGTTTCGATGGCGTCGATGCGCTCCTTCTGGTGGTCGTGGATGAAGTTGATGGTGCTGAGCGCCTCCGAATAATGACCGGTGTCGTATTGCAGGCGGGCCTGTTCGGCGCGAAGCGCGAGATTGTAGGGCTCGGTCTGAATCATGCGCCCGATCTGTTCGAGCCGCAGATCCGGGGACGCCGCGAGTTGATCGGCGAGTTGTTTCGCCAGCACCGCGTTCGTGTGCGATTGGGTATAGCTGTTGAGCAACGCAATCGCGCCGGCGCGGTTGTCGCTCCAGGCCATTGCATTGGCGAGGGCGATGGCGTTGTCTTCCGTCGGATTGTTGTTGTACGCCTTCTGCAGGCGGTCGATGGCAGGCTTGCTCGCTCCCATCCACGACAGGACCCGGCCGTATTCGGCCTCGAGGTCGGGTGTCGATTGTTCGTTCAAGAGCGCCGAATAAACACGCTCGGACTCATCGAGCTGATTGGACCATGCCAGCGACCGCGCATAACGGAGCCTGGCGTCGCGATTCATCGCCGATGCCGGCAAATGAGCGTACATGTCGGCGGCGGCGCCGTAGCTTTCCGCTTCGAAGTACGCATCGGCGACGGTGAGGCGGTCGGCATCGGTCGCTCCCCGCTTCTGTGCGAGCGCTTCGGCGTCGGCCACCTTCTGCTTCGTATACGCCTGCAGGCCGGCGGCGGAATCGTCGCGAAGTTTCATCGCCGCGGCGTCATTGGGATCGGCGGCGAGCAGACGCTGCGTAATTTTCGACGCCTCGTAATAACGGTGATCGGCGATATAGAGCCGCGCCAGATCGACCAGCTGGTCGTGCGTGGCCGTGCCGCTCGTCAATGCGTCTTCGAGCGGCTTGATACTCGCGTAGTGATCCGTTGTACTGGCGGTTTGTGCTTGGGCGGCAATCGCGCAGAACATCATTGCGATGGCGAAAGCGACTCTGACAGGTCTCATGGCGACCCTTCCGGTATGTAGTGACATGAACGGCGTCTGAAACTGCAATGAACTGAAAAACTGCCTCTCCGGCTCAGCCGCGGCTGCAAGGTCGATTCCAGCTCAGCGTTTTGGCGGCGGTGCTGTTGAGGTCGTTGTGGTCGTTGTCGTGGTTGTCGTCGTCGTGATTACGGCGCTCGACATCGACGCTGCGCTTTTCGCCGCGGCCTTCTGTGCGGCTTTCTCGATGTCGCTGTCGCACTCGGCGAAATCGCTGCGCAGAATGACCGCGAGGTGATCGCCGACCGGACGCTCGACGCCGTCGGCGGGACGATTGACGATACGGTCCGACACCCACATCGCGCTCGATCCGCCGCCGTCGAGGTTGATGGCCGCGCAGGCGTGCAGTTTCTCCGACATGAACGCCGCCAATTGCGGCAGGGTAAAGCCGGGAATGCCGGTGCGGCGGCCGTCCGCGACGACGAGATAGAGCATCTTGCGATCTTTCGAAAGTCCGACCGCCGTGCGCGGATGCGTGGCCAGCGTGAAGGAGGCGCTTCCCGGCAGCGGCGTCACCGGCTTGCAACTGACGACGAGTGCCGGCCAGCCGGAGACGGTCGCCTCCATCCAATCCTCCGGATCATCATCGAGGCTGACGTCACTCTGTTTCGCGATGCGGGCCTTGCTGGCGCCGACGGCGACGTATCCCTCGCGCCGGATCTTCTTGACCGAATCCCATTGGCCGCACGGCCCGACGGTCATTCCGACGGGATTGAAGCGCTCATCGAAATAGTCGCCGTTGATGGCGACGAGCGCGTGCTCGCGCTTGGCAAAGTCGGAGACTTTCAATCCCTTTTCCGACTCGCGCGTGGAGATGACCTGGATGTCGTCGTTGGTGAGATCGACGCGCGTGACGTAGACGTCGTAGTTGTCGCCGCGGAACTCCTGATAGTCGACGCCGGGCCCGACGGGCGTCCAGTCGGCCCAGGCAACGGCGCTAAAAAGAATGCTGAGGACGGCAGCGAGAATCGGTTTCCGATTGAGCATGGCGACGCACCGGTTCAAAGGATGTGCCGTACGTGCAAATAACGTCTGGCATCTCGAATGCACAAGTGCGACACGACTTCTTTACGACTCTCGGTGGTTCCTTGCGTTCCAGCGACTTCGCGGTGCCGGCATACAGCCGTTTCAATCCAGATCTCCTGACCTTCCGCAGGCCGCCATCGGAAAAACCGGCGCCTACCAAAGTGCAATCGGCCGTCGAGATCGCGCTCTTCGCCGTCTTCGGCACCAGCCTGGTGGTCGCGGCCATCGCGTTCTTCGCGCTCAACTCGGCGTCGCATCGCGATGTGCCGAACAGCGTCGCTGCCGGTCTGGCCGCAGGCCGCGTAAACATCCTCCTCATCGGCATGACGAAAGTTCCCCCACCGGATGGTGACGGCGTTGAGCTGGCGACCGACTCGATGACGATGGTGTCGCTGCGGCCGGATACACATCAGATGGCGATGATCGCGATCCCTCCGGATCTCTGGCTCCGCCTCGGGCATTTCGGCATGCACCGCCTGGCCTCCGCGCAGTCGATCGGCGAGTCGAGCGGCTATCCGGGCGAAGGTCCGGCCCTGGCCATCGATACGATCGAAGCGGCCACCGGCCAGCAGGTTCATGGCTTCGTCCGGATCGACGACGCCGCGCTCCAATCGACGATCGATTCGCTCGGCGGCGTCGACGTTGTCGTCGATAAGCAGTTCTACGAACGCCGCGCGCGGCACCGCTTCATCCGCGGATTGACGCACCTCGACGGGAAAACCGCGATGCTTTTCACATCACCGTATGCAAGCGGGCGTCAGGGAAATCCCTATGCGCGGGAGGCGCGGCAACAGCAATTGCTCGCCGCTGTCCTGACGAAGCTGAGCCGCAGCGCCAGCGACGTGCGGAGCCGCGCGCTGTCGCTCCCGGCAAGGTCCGCGACGCTCGACACGAATGTGACGCGCGCACAATTCGATGAGCTCTGCGCCGCGCTGGCGGCGGCCGGGCCGGCCCGGTACGTCAGCCTGCGGCCATTCGTCGACACGGTGGAAGTCCAGTCGTTCAGCGAGAAAGCAGGACCGGCAGTCACGCCGCGCGGCGGCGACTTCACCCGCATCCGCGCGCTCACCGGCAGCCTTTTCGGAGGCGAGATCGCTTCCGCGACCCAGCCGAAGACGTCATCGGCATCGATGGTGGCCGGGCGCTGAGCATCGAGTGATGAGCGACGCCGCCACCATCCGCCCCGTCAGCGTCCGGCAGCCGGCCGGCATTCGCAAGAAAAGCTCGACCGGCGAAAAAATCCTCTTCATCCTCCTCGGACTCTTCGTGATCATCGCCGGGCTCGCGCTTTACACGCAGTTTGCGCCGTCGTACACCGAGGTGCCGAATACGGTCGCGGAGGGGCTGAAGGCGGACCGGGTGAATCTGCTGGTGATCGGCATCGGCGGCGACGGCCATCCGGGCGGCGGGATCGACCTGGCCGACTCCCTCCTCCTCGTGTCGCTCAAACCGTCCGAGAAAAAGGCTGCGCTCATTTCCATCCCGCGCGATTTCTATCTGAAGATCGGCCACTACGGCATGCATCGCCTCAACGATGCGCACGCCCTCGGCGAAAATGCCGGCTATCCGGGAGGCGGTCCGGGACTGACCATCGACGAGGTGAAAGCGATCACCGGCCAGCCGATCCACGGCTACATCCGCCTCGACTTCAAGGCCTTCGAGAAAATCATCGACGACCTCGGCGGAGTCGATATCTACGTCTACCGCCCGTTTCACGACACGCTCTTCAACGATACGTTCCAGCAAGGCTGGCAGCACATGAACGGACATCGGGCGCTGCAGTACGCGCGTTACCGCTACGTCATCGGTCTCGAAGGAACGAACTTCGCGCGCGAGCTGCGGCAGCAGGAGATCGTGAGCGCGGTCCGGAAGAAGATGCAGCACCTGACGCCGGCGCAGGCGCTGCGGCTGGCCATGAGCGCGTCGTCGGTGTCGCACTACACGAAGACGAATCTCTCCACGCCGCAGATGGTGCAGCTCTACAACATGTTTCACGACATGAATCCCGCAAACGTGCGCCACGTCTCGCTGCAGCCGATGACGGAGGTCTTCATGTTGACGAAGATCAACGACTCCGGCGAAGCGGTCCGCCCGCGGAATGGCGACTACGGCCCGATCCGCGCGACGATTCAGAATGTGTTCAACGACACGCGTCCTGTCGTCACCCCGAGCGCGATCCAGCTCACCGACGACGGCAACCCCCAACCGTCCCAGTACGCGGGCGACGACACGTTGATGGCTCGTCCCGGCGCCGCGAAACGTTAAGAAACCTTTTCACGCGGAGGCGCGGAGACG
>DATART010000136.1:0-8764 GCA_036264035.1 Thermoanaerobaculia bacterium
ACTCGGCATGCAACTCGTACCCGTTGCAGAAAACACCCCAAAACCACCGCGCGAACGGAGTGTTTCTTAGAAGCCGCCGGAGCGACGGAAGCGCGAAGCGCTGGAGTCGCGGAGGACGGTCGAAGGATCCCCGGCTGCTAACCCGGTACGCCGGCGGCTAGCCGCGCGCAACGCCCCTTCCGGTTAGCAGCCGGAGATCCTTCGTCGTCCTGCGCTGCTGCGCCTTCGGCTACGCAGCTCCGGCGTCTCAGGATCACAATACGCACATGAAACGCGCTCTCCTCCTCTTCGCTGCCCTCTCGCTCCTCTCCGCCGCCCCTGCGCCGCGACACGCCGTCGCCACATTCGCGGGTGGTTGCTTCTGGTGCATGGAGCCGCCGTTCGAGCGGTTGCGCGGCGTCCTCTCCGTCACCTCGGGATACACCGGCGGACGCGTAAACAAGCCAACGTATGACCAGGTGTCGGACGGCTACACCGGGCATCGCGAGGCCGTCGAGATCGTCTACGACCCTGCGCAGATTTCGTATCAGCAGCTGCTCGACGTCTACTGGCACAACGTCGATCCGTTCGATAACTCAGGGCAGTTCTGCGATCACGGCGCGCAGTATCGAACCGCGATCTTCGTCCATGACGCGGAGCAGAAGCGGCTGGCCGAGGCGTCGAAGCAGGCCGTGGGCGTCAGGTTTCACCACGACGTCTTCACCGACATTCTTCCGGCGGCGACGTTTTATCGCGCCGAGGAGTATCACCAGGACTACTACAAAAAGAATCCGCTGCGGTACAAGTTCTACCGCTTCAACTGCGGACGCGATCAAAAGCTGAAAGAGATATGGGGCGCTGCGCCGGCGCACTAAGCGCTACGGCTCCAGGCGCACGACTGACGTTGCGATCGCGTGCGATGCGGTCATGACCGCGGGCGCGTCCTGCACGAAGGCCACCTTGCCATCGGCGCGGCTGGCGTCGGGATTCACGATGCGCGACGGCGTCGAGGTGATGATCGCTTCCAGTTCCGCCGGCGTCAGGTTCGGACGCGCCGCCAAAAGGCGCGCGGCGATGCCGGCGATGATCGGCGCCGCGAACGATGTGCCGGAGCGGAGGTTCGGCTTCGTGCCGCGATAGTGATTCGTCGCCGTGATCGAGGCGCTGAAAATGCCCTGCGACGGCGCCAGGATTTCGAGTCCGCCATGGCAGGCGCCGGGCCACCAGCTGTTGTCCGAAGTCATGCCGCCGACGGTGATCAGACCGTCGAGATCCTTGCCGAGGATGGCGGGAAAACGATCGACGATTCCGGCGCGGCCGCAACCGTTGTCGACATTGTTGCCTGCCACGACGAAGAGAAAGCGCTTGCCGTTGGTATCGGGACGGCCGAGGGCATCGACGCCGCCGATCATGTCGCGGATCTTCCGTTCGACAGCGGCGAACGTAACCGGAGCATCGTCGCGGTTCGCGTTCAGCCGCTCCAGCACCCAACCGCTGATGTTGACGACCGCGGTGTGAAATTGCGGCGTTGACGGATCCCAGGCGTGGGCGATGATGTCGTTCAATCCTTCCAGATACGTACGTGTCGTGGCCAGCGCTGATTCGTTCATCACCCGCACGCTGACGATGAGCGCTTCCGGAGCGACGCCGACATTCTTGCCGGCTACGAGCGAGGCCACGCTCGTTCCGTGCGAGGCGCCGGTCAATTCCGTCGCCGTCGAGAAACACGGCATCAGCGCTTTGTTCGGACTGGCGCAGGTTGACGCGCCGACAGTGACCGCTTGCGTCGCGTCGAATCCGGCGATGACGCGGCTGCCGGCCGGCGTCGCGAATTCGGCGTGCGCGGCCATGACGCCGGTGTCCATGATGTAGACCACCACGCCGCTGCCGGCATTGTGGCGGCGGTACTGGCCGTCGAGGATGCCGTCGCGCTGATCGATCCGATCGAGGTGCCAGAGGAGATTCGCGGCGTCCGGATCGCCGCATCCATCCAGCGTCGCGGCGTTATGCGTCGCGTCGATCACGACCTCGGATTCGTGGCAGCGGGTCGACACAAGCTCTTGCCCCGCGGCCGGATAGACGGCCAGCGCAAATAGGACAGCGGCGAAAAGGCTTCGCAGCGGGGTCACCTGATTTTTCGGACGTCTTGGACGACGCGAAATAAGATTGAGGCGTCGCGGCAAAAATGGCAAGGAAAAAGATAGGGAGTGGCGTGGGGGGAGTGGGGAGTGGGAGCGACGACGATCTCTCGTCCCCCGCCGGTTCTTTGTCTCCTACCCCCCACTTCCTACACCCCACACCCCTCGCCCTCGCCTTCTTTGTCCTTGCGCTCGCCTGCCGTCTGCTGAACGCACCCTATGCGTTCGATGGCGGCAAGCCGCGCATCGCGCCGGTGGACGAGCTGTATCACTGGAAGCGGATGACGTACTCGGCGGCGCACTTTCCGCACACGCTGGAGCTCGATTGCGATCGGGGCGTGGGCGGCGCCTTTTGTCCCTGGCCACCGGCGTATGACGTGCTGGCCGGCGGGTTCACCCGACTGCTCGGCGCAAGCACCGGCACAGACAGGAGTGTCTGTGCAGCCTCGGACGAGGTGCTCGCCAGGGTCATCTGGTTCCCGCCGATCCTCTTCGCGCTCTTCACCGGCATCGCGGTTTGGATCCTGGCCCGACGACGCGGCGCGCTCGTGGCGACGATCACCGGCATCGCGCTGGCGACGTCGCCATTCCTCGTGACGACGTCGTGGATCGGCAGCATCGACCACCACTACCTCGAGCCGGTCCTGACGTTCGCCATCCTCGGCGCGGCGATCCTCGCGATTCATGCGGTCACGCGACGAGAAAGAATTCGCGCCGGCATCCTCCTCGGCGTCGCCATCACCGCGGCGATGTTCGTTCAGACCGCGTTGCTGATCGCGGCCGCGCTGGCGTTCGTGATTCTCTTCTTCGCCACCGACGGCGTTGCCGCGAGCCTCGGCTTTTCGATCGCTACTATCGCGGTCGCAATCTATCGACTCACGCGTGCCCCAGGGTTCCCCGACAATCAATGGTTTCTCGGCTGGACCCATGCCACGCTTTTCGCGGCCGCAGCGATCGCCTGCGCGTCGATCGCTTCGCGACAACGGCGCACCGTCGCGCTGATCGTCGGCGGATTGATTGTCATCGCCATTCCGACGGTCCGAACGTCGCTCTTCACCGGCTCGCACTTCCTCGGCGGCGACCGCTGGCTGCGCACGATTCAGGAGTTCCAGCCGCTCTGGCGGGCGCGTGGCGACGACCTCCTCTCCGACGTCGCCGGCCTCTCCGGCGGCGCGATCGTGGTCTGGTTCCTCGCCATCCGCGCGATCAAAACGCGCGACAGTGCGCGCTTCGCCGTCGCCCTCTTCGCAATCACGTACTTTGGCCTGACGATCACCAGCCGCCGCTTCTGGATCGTAGCCATCCCGCTGCTCGCTCTCGCCGGGGCGACGTACGTTCCGCTCATCGCACGCAAGCGCCTGGCGATCCTCGCAGCCCTCGCCATCGCGCTTCCTCCCCCGCTCCAACTGGCGGGATGGCTGATGACGCCGCAGGCGATCCCGCCGAATCAGCGGCAGTGGATTCGCGCAACGTCGTTCATCCGCACGCTGCCGCCGGGACGCGTGCTCGGCCCGTGGTCGATGGGCCACGCGATCGACGTCGAAGGAAATCATCCCGTCATCGTCGACAACTTCGGCACGATGCCGGAACCGAAGACGTTCGACGTCGCGCAGGAAGCGTTGTTGTCCTCAAGCGAACAAGCTCTGGCGGGCTACTGCGGTGCTGCAAACGTCCGCTACCTCATCCTCGAACAACCGCGCTTCGGCATCGCATCGGCGAACGCGATCCTCGGCACGCGACGCGCAGCGGAGTCGACATGGTGGTGGCGGGTGTGGCGGGGGGAGAAGCCGAAATTTTTTCGCGTGATCTGGAGCGAGCCCGAGTTGAGAATCTACGAGCGCGGCGTGGCACAGACCAATACGCCACCGTAGGCGTCGAACGCGCAATCAACCCACGATCGCGCCGACGAGATCGTACGGATGCGCATCGGTGATCGACACGCGTGCGAAGGCTGGCAGATCGCGCGACAGCAGATCGATGCCGTCGTTGATCAGCAACCGTCCGTCGATCTCCGGCGCCTGTCCGATCAGCCGTCCTTCCAGCAGGTGCTCCGTTTCCTCGCACACGCCAGTGACCAGCGCGTCGAAGGTCTGGCCGAGCTTCGCTTCGTTGCGGGAGCGGGAGATCTCCTGCTGGAGTTGCATCAACTTCTCGCGACGCCTCTCGGCGGTTTTGCGCGTCGGTGCGTCGGGCATGCGGGCGGCGATGGTCGCGTCTTCGGCGGAGTAGACGAAGGCGCCCATCTGATCGAACTGCGCCCACTCGGTGAATTCGTACAGCTCGCCGAAGTCGCGCGGCGTCTCGCCGGGATGGCCGGTGATGAACGTCGTGCGCAGCGAGAGATCGGGGACCAGCTCGCGCATGCGCGTGACCATCGCGCGATACTCGGCGGGCGAGCCGGGGCGGCGCATCGTCTTCAGCACGTTGGCGGAAACGTGTTGCAGCGGGATATCGCAATACGACACGAAGCGTTTCTCGCGTCCCATCAGTTCGAAGAGCGACCAGTCGATCGAGCCGGGATAGGCGTAGAGGAAACGGATCCACGGGAAGTCCGTCTCCGCGAGGAGCGTACGGACGAGCGACGTCAGACCGTTGGCGATGCCGAGGTCGTCGCCGTAGCGCGTCGTGTCCTGCGCGACGAGGCAGAGCTCTTTGACGCCTTGCGTCTGCAGCGACTGCGCTTCGCGGACGAGCGACTCGATGCCGCGGCTCCGGAACTTGCCACGCATCTGCGGGATCGCGCAGAACGTGCACGGATTCGAGCAGCCCTCGGACACTTTCAGATACGCGTGCGCGTTGCCCTGCGCCAGAACGCGCGGCAGATCTTCGTAGAGCCGCACCGACATCTTGCGCTTCGCCGGCGCGGCGTCATCGATCCGGCCAGTGACCGCGGCGGTGATCGCTTCGAGCGAATCGAGACCGACGAATGCATCGATCTCCGGGATGGACTGCTGGAGATCGGCGCGGTACTTCATGACCATGCAGCCGGCCACGACCAGCCGCTGCACGCCGCGCCCTTTGCGGTCGGCGATTTCGAGGATCGTATGGATCGACTGCTGCTTGGGCGCGTCGATGAAGCCGCAGGTATTGACGATCACGACGTCCGCGGCGTCGAGATCATTGGTGATCTCGACCTCGGATTCCTCGCGCAGTTGCCCGAGCATGATCTCGCTGTCGACGAGATTCTTCGGGCAGCCGAGGGAGATCATCCCGACGCGGGTGACGGGCCTTGCGATGATGGCTTCTACAGTCATGAACAGCCGTGGAACAGGGGTGCCGCGGCCCGTATTCTTACTGCTGTTTGAGGACCGCGCTGCTGCGCTCGTCGGCCATGATCGCCGTGAAAACGCGGTTCACCTCGGCCAGCTCGGCGCGCGGGACGCTGAAGCGGTCCACGCGATATTCGCGGCGATAGTGCAGCACGTTCTTCTCGACCTTTGTCTCACTGCCGTAGCGGAAGCCGGCGGCGTTGACTTGGACAGCGGCCGGAAGCTCGTCGACGACGACACCGGTTGGCAGCGCGATCTCGACATCATCGACCTGCAGCGACGGCCCGTCGGTCTCGTAGTCGTACGCGCGCTCTTTCAGATCGATGACCGTCTCCGCCTTCTCGCCGAGGACGCGGGGACGAACGAGCAGCAATCCGCCCGCGGTCTTCGCATATGCGGGCGCGACGATGCCGTAGTTGAAGATGAGATCGCGCGAGGAGTCGTTGAGATTTTCGATCGTGACGCCCTTCATCTCGAACTGCGCGAGATGCGCGCCGACGCGGTTGTGCAGCGCGCGCACGCGCTCGGCCTCGGTCATCGTATGCAGCCATGCGCGCCACGCCGCGGCAATGCTGCCGCTGATGGTCTCGTGCACGTCGCCGTGCAGCGCGCCGGCAGGATCGAGCGTCAGTTTCGCGGCCACGGTCAACTTGTTGTCTTCCGCTCCCGCAGGGGCGACGTGAATGACGGTGCCGCCTTCCGGCGTCACGACGAGCAGCTCATTGTTCTGGAGATATTCGGGCAGCGATCCGATCGGCGTCATCTCCGAAGTCGGATCGAAGAGCAGCACCTTGCCAAGCCGCGGATGATTGATGACCGCGGGAAGATTCGGAGCGTCGGCGCCGAGGGGAATGGCGACGATCACGTGATTGAACCCGTCGACCGAGGCGAAGCTCGGCTCGACGGTGCGGCGCTCCGTGGTGGCGAGGACGTAGTTCGAATTCACGCCCGCCTCGCGCAGCAGTGCGCGCATCAGCGTCACCTTGTCTTTGCAGTCGCCGTAGTGATTCGTGAGGATGTCGCCGGCGTGATGCGGCTGGTATCCGCCGATACCGATCTCGATGGCGACGTAGCGGACGTCGTGCTGCGTGAATGCGCCGATCGCGGCGGCTTTGTCGAACGTGGAAGTCTTTCCCGCGGTCAGCTCGTGCGCTTTGGCCGCGATCGCCGGAGTCGTTGCGATCCGATCCGCCGTCAACGACGCATACCACGTGGCGACGTCGTCCCAGGTACGGTGCGCTTTTCCCGCAACCTGCTCGCGCGGCGGAATGAGATTGATGCTCATGCGCGACGCGATGGCCTCGGCGGACGGACGATGCGGCTCGTCTTTCAACGGCGCGATGTTGCGCATCTCCCAGACGGTGGCATCGCCGGATTGCGTGGGGGCGACGCCGGCGCTGTTGAACCATTTCTCGTCATGCGTCCAGCCGGCGGCGAGGATGAGCGAGTAGCGCGCCAGCAGCACGGGAACGTCGCTCTGAAACGTCCACGAATCCTGGAGCGCATACGGGCGTCCACGGCGTTCGTATTCGACGGCGATGATGTTGCCGGGCTCGGCGCCCGGAACCTGCAGCATGACTTTCTTCTGATCGCTGTACAGCTCTCCGGCGACGGCCGACGTTTCGACGGTCTCCTTGTCGCCGGCCTGCAGCTCCTCGCCCTTCGCGGTGATGGCCCAGGCGTGGAGCGATTTCACGCGCGTTTCGGAATCGCAGCGAATGATGATCGTGCCGAGGTCGCGGCCGCCACTGGTGAGGATTTTCATCACCGCTCGTTCAAGCGTGCGAATCTCCCCCGAAGCGGAGACGGTAGTGGTCGTTTCATCGAGCAGCACGACGCCGCGCGGATCGTTCGGCAGGGCGGGGATCGGCGTCGCCGCGGCGGCTTTCACCCAGTCGGGCGTGCCGCGAGCGAGACCGGAGATTGCGAAACCGAGAAGAACCGCAGCGATACCGATGGATCGTTTCAATGTGTGCTCCCGGCGGTGGCCGCCGCCTTGCGGAGGACGACCTGCTCCTGATCGGCCGCGGCGGCCTTGCTGAAGAAGTCGCGCACGATGGGATATTTATCGCGGCCGATGATTTCGGCGTCGACGGTCAGATTGCGCACGAGTCGAACGCCGTCGTCAATCTTTCCGACCGTGGCCGTGTAGTGAAGCGCGCCGACGTTGACGTCGGCCGTTTGCGGCAGCGATTCAACGGCGTAGCCGGCCGGGACTTTCAGCGTTACCTCGTCGTTGACGCGATAGCCGTAGTGAAAATAGATCGCGCTCTTGCGCTGCTCGGACGAGAACGGATTCTTGTGCGTGGCGGCGAAGATGGCCATCGGCACCATCGCCCGCGAGCCGACCAGCGAGGCTGCCGATGGCAATTCGACCGTGGCCGAAATGATCAACGGCATTTCCGCGGCGCGGAGGTTCTTGACCTCGGCGAGATTCACCGAGGCGCCGTCAGCGAACCAGCTCTTCAGGGTTTTCTCGATCGATTTTTTCGCGGCGGCATCGTCATCGTTCCGCATTTCGACGCGCTGCCGCAGCGCTTCCTGTCCCGTGTACGTGAGCAGAACCGTGCCGCGCACGACGCCGTCTTCGAGCCGCAGGTTTGCAACGCGCGACATCGTGGCGGCCTCGCTGTGCGGCCACGGCGTATCGATCCAAACGGCCTTCTCCTGCTTGCGCGCGATCAGCAGCCCGCTGGTGCTCGTCTTCTGCCACGACAACATGCCGAACGGCGCGTACGGAGTGCCCGGATCGAAGAACTGCTGCTTGCCATCGACGGTAACGACGGCCACTTCGCCGTCGAGCTGACGACCGACCGGCACGTTCTTGGCGAGGATCTCCTCATCGCGTTCGCAGAGACGGACGACGTGCGCATCGAAGCCGGCCGCGCGCGCCATCGAAACGAACAAGCGGTTGATCTCTCGCATGTAGCCGTAGCCGTTGCGGAGGACGTCCTGCGCGCTGTTGTTGTCTTTCAGCTTGCGAGTCTCGGCGTCCGTTTTCTCCGGCTCGAACGATATGTTGCGGATTTCCTGGACGCGCGCGTACAGCTTGCGCAGCTTCTCGTCCGCTGTCGCCGCGGTTCCCATCGCCGCCGTGGCCGCGTCTTTCACCGCGCGGCCATCGCCGACAAACGGCTCGATCGTGTCGGCCCAGTCCTGTGCCTCTTTCGTCCAGAAGGCCTCGGGCTCCGTCGTACGTGCCGTGTACCAGAACTGCAACTCCGGCTTGATCGTCGCCGAGGGCGGCGCGAATGGCTCTTCCTCGAACGGCGGGATGTTCTCCAGGGTCAGCTCGTACTTCGAACCGTGATACTCCGGCTTCTTGCCGCCGGGCAGGCCACGGTAGCTGAAGAAAGTGCGGTAGCCGGTAAAGCTGTA
>DATART010000138.1:0-2182 GCA_036264035.1 Thermoanaerobaculia bacterium
GAAAGCCATGCATTCGAAACCCGCATCTGGGTTGAGGTCATCACCGAGTTTGTCGCTGGCGGCGTGTTAAGGCAGGAGATCCTCAATGCCTACCCTGCCCTAACCACAGCCGACATCAATGCGGCTCTCATCTACGCGGCCGATCGAAACCGTCCCTGACGCTACACTGCCGCCGTGTCCTCGGCACGCATACAGCCGCGCCTCATCGGCGCGGCAGCGCTGCTCGCACTGCTGCTCGTGATCGCGCTGCTGCTCGCCTCCTCGGCGGGCGCGACGAACGTCTCTTGGCGGGATGCGATGAACGGTGACGCGACCGCGCGAGCGATTCTCATCGGCATCCGCCTGCCGCGTGCACTGCTCGCTGCACTCGTCGGGGCGACGTTGGCTGTGGCCGGAGTGACCTTTCAGACGTTGCTAAGGAATCCGCTGGCCGATCCATTTATCCTCGGCGTCTCCGGCGGCGCGGCGTGCGGGGCGTCAATCGCGACGGCGGCGGGGTTGGCGCGATTGCCCGGTGTCGTGCCGCTGATCGCGTTCGCAGGCGCCTGCGGCGCGACCGGCGCGGTGTTCCTTTTGGCGCGGCGGCGGGAGTACACGGATCCGACGCGGCTACTTCTTTCCGGACTCGTGCTGAATGCGTTTTTCTCGGCAGTGATCCTGATTTCCTTCGGCATCTCGCGGCAGAGCGATCTGACGGCCGCGTTGCGATGGATGATGGGAACGCTCTTCGGCGCGACTTGGAGCGACGTCCTGCTGCTGACGATTCTCCTCATCATCGCGACAGCGACCCTCGCGTCGATCGGCAACGATCTGCGCATGTTTTCCTTCGGCGAAGACGATGCGAAATCGCGCGGCGTCAATGTCGAGCGAGTGAAACTGGTCGGCTTCATCACCGCATCGATTGTCACCGGGGCGGCGGTGTCGGTCAGCGGAATCATCGGCTTCGTCGGCCTGCTCGTGCCGCATCTGATCCGGATGATGTGGCGCCGCGATTTCCGCTTCCTCCTCCCCCTCTGCGCCCTCGGCGGCGGCATTCTGGTCGTACTCGCGGACCTGCTCTCGCGCATCGTCGTGACTTCGTCGGAGCTGCCGATCGGCGCGTTCACCGCGGTCCTCGGCGTGCCGTTTTTCCTCTCGCTGCTGCGGAGGAATCGCTGATGCTCGCACTGCGCGACGTGTCGTTCGCATACGAAGGCTCGCAAGCGGTGGATCGCATCACCGGATCGTTCGACGCAACGCAGCTCATCGCACTCACCGGTCCGAACGGCTCCGGTAAATCGACGCTGCTGAAACTGATCGCACGCGTCCTCGCGCCGCACGCCGGCGAGATCGCGTTCGACGGCAAGCGCCTTCGCGACTGGCCGGCGAAGGAGTATGCGAAACAGGTCGCGTACCTGCCGCAGGATCCCGATCCCGCCTTCTCCATGCGCGCCATCGACGTCGTCGTCTCCGGCCGCGCCCCGTTCCTCGGCCGCTTCGACTGGGAGCGTGATTCGGACTACGACGAAGCCGCCAACGCGCTCGCCCTCTGCGATGCCTCGTACCTAGCCGATCGCTATCTCGACGAGATGAGCGGCGGCGAGCGCAAGCGCGTCTTCCTCGCCCGCGTCCTCGCGGCGCGTCCGCGCCTGATCCTGCTCGACGAGCCGCTGGCGTCGCTCGACATCTCGCACGTCCAGCAGTTCTCCGCGTTGCTGCGCGACATCGTCGACCGCACCGGCGTTACCGTCCTCTACGCCACGCACGATCTGAATTGGGCAGCCGCGTACAGCGATCGCATGCTCGTCATGCAGCGCGGCGTCCTCGCGCGCGACGCAAAACCGAGCGAGGTCATGCAACCGGACGTCGTGCGGGAGCTCTTTGGATTCGATGCGGAAGCAGTAGCGATGAATGGGCGGAGTTGGCTCGTGCCGAGAGTTGACCTGTCATCCTGAACCGCCGGAGCCGGAAGCGCGTCAGCGCAAAGCGGCGTAGGACGGTGAAGGATCCCCCGCTGGTAACCCCGGTGGGGCGGCGGTAACTTCGCACGCGCGAAGAATCACAGCGGTTACCAGCCGGGGATCCTTCGCCGTCCTGCGCGACTCCGCCTTTGGCTCGTCGCTCCGGCGGCTTCTAAGAAACACTCCGTTCGCGCGGTGGTTTTGGGGTGTTTTCTGCAACGGGTACGAGTTGCATGCCGAGT
>DATART010000184.1:0-1822 GCA_036264035.1 Thermoanaerobaculia bacterium
ATTCACTGCGGATGGAGCGTGCGCGTCCTCAACCTTCGCAGCGATGCGAAGTTCGATATCGACGGCGGCACCGCGGTCGCGCGCTTCACGTTGAAAGCCGGAGAATCGCGGACGCTCGCTCTTGGCTACGACGACCACACCCCCGCCGTTCTGCCGTCGCTCGCCGATAACTCCATCGAACGCACCGTGAAATTCTGGCGCGACTGGTCGTCGCAACTGACGTACGACGGTCCGCATCGCGCGCTCGTCCTCCGTTCCGCGCTAGTTCTGAAACTACTGACCTACGCTCCCACCGGAGCCATCGTCGCCGCGCCGACGACGTCGCTCCCTGAATCGATCGGCGGCGTTCGCAACTGGGACTATCGCTACTGCTGGCTGCGCGACGCGTCGTGGACGGTGACCGCGCTCTACGACTGCGGTTTTTCCAACGAGGGTGCCGCGTTTCTCGATTGGCTGCTCTACTCCACGCGCCTCACCCATCCCCACCTGCAGATGCTCTACGACGTCTTCGGCGAGTCGCGCGTGCCGGAGACGACGCTCGATCATCTCGCCGGCTATCGCGGCTCGCGTCCCGTCCGCATCGGCAACGGCGCGCACGGCCAATTCCAACTCGACGTCTACGGCGAGGTCCTCGGCGCGATCGAAGAAGCGACGCGCCGCGGCGAAGATCTCGATCGCGACACACAGCATCTCATCCGCCGCCTGACCGAGATCGTCTGCAAACGCTGGCAGGAGCCCGACGCAGGCATCTGGGAGAAGCGCGGCGGCGACCAGCAACATGTTCACGGCAAGGTCATGGCCTGGTCCGCGCTCGACAGCGCGCAGCGCATCGCCAAACGCTGTCGCGTGAAGATCGACGACGCCCGCATCGAAAGGGAAAAAGCCGCGATCAAGGACGCGGTGATGACGCGCGGTTTCAGCACGCGCCGCAATAGCTTCACCGGCATCTTCGATGACGAGGAAGTCGATGCCAGCCTGCTCTTCATCGCCCGAGTCGGCTTCATCGATCCGAACGACCCGCGCATGCTCGGCACCGTCGACGCGATTCGCTCCGAGCTCGGTCACTCCGGCCTGATCTATCGCTACGACACGCGCGAAACCGACGACGGCCTCCCATCCGGCGAAGGCGCCTTCCTGGCCTGCAGTTTCTGGCTCGTCGAAGCGCTCGCGCTGGCCGGCCGCGTCGATGAAGCGCGCGCGATCTTCGACGACGTCCTCCGCCGCGGCAACGACGCCGGCCTGTTCTCGGAGGAGATCGACGTGCACACGGGCGAGCTGCTCGGCAATTTCCCGCAGGCGCTGACGCACATCGCACTCATGACCGCCGCGCTGTGTCTGGCGCAGGCCGAGGAGAAAGGGAAGGCGACTCCGCGAGCGGACTAAACACTGTCATCCTGAGCCGCCGGAGCCGAGTTGCGCGAAGCGCGGATCGGCGAAGGACGGCGAAGGATCCCCGGCTGGTAACCAGGTAGGGTGGTGGCAGACTCTCCTCCTCCCGATCCGGGTTATCAGCCGGGGATCCTTCGACCGTCCTCCGCTGCTGCGGCTTCGCCTACGCAGCTCCGGCGGCTCAGGATGACAGGCGTGACAGGCCGGATGACAGGCTGTAAAACGCCCCGATCGTCGCCCCATAAAACATGTGCGCGACGAGCAGCACCAGCGGCGTTATCCGTCCGTAGTTCGTGACGAAGAATCCCGGTGGCTCGAGAAGCCGCGTCGGCTCGGGGCCGCGAAAGTCCGACACCATGCGCGGATGGATGCCGGGGAGAATCGGCAGCAGCACGGCCACGATGAACATCCCCTGCAGCCCGCCGAGGAGCGC
>DATART010000187.1:0-4103 GCA_036264035.1 Thermoanaerobaculia bacterium
GCTGCCGTAGACCGTGATCGGACGTCCTGCCAGCGCCTGCTTTACGAAGGTGGGGATCACCATTCCGTACTGGCCTGTCTGCCGCGGACCGACCGTGTTGAAAAGCCGGACGACCGTCGTCGGCAGCTTCTTCTCGCGCCAATAGGCGAGCGCGAGAAATTCGTCGATCGCTTTCGAGCAGGCGTAGCTCCAACGCCCCTTTGTGGTGGCGCCCATGACCAGGTTCCCATCCTCGCGAAACGGCACATCGCTGCTCAGCCCATAAACCTCGGACGTTGACGCCACCAGCACGCGCTTCTTCTTTTTGTTCGCTACGGCAAGCACCACCTCGGTGCCGCGCACGTTCGTTTCGATCGTGCGTACCGGACTCTCGACGATCAGCTTCACGCCGACGGCAGCGGCGAGATGGACGATGAGGTCGCATCCGTCGGCCAGCTCCGCCAGCAGCGGCATGTTTTGAACCGTGTCGATCGTGTAGCGGAAACGCGGGTTCGCCTTCAGGTGGGCGATGTTCTCGATGCTTCCCGTAGACAGGTCATCGATCACGAAGACCTCGTCGCCGCGGCTGAGGTACGTATCTGCGAGGTGCGATCCGATAAAGCCGGATCCTCCGGTGATCAGAACTCTCAAATGTGTCTCCCAGCCGCGCAGGGTCGCTTAGCGCGGCGGCGGATTATACGGTACGGCGTCGATCACAGCCTTGATGCGAGACTGCATGCCGGCGTCGACGTTCTCGATGTAGTTCGGGTTGAAACGTACAGCCAAAGCGATGTCCGAGGTAGCCGGATCGAGCTTCCCCTCTTCCAGATAGGTCGTGCCGCGATCGAAGTAGATCTCGGGACGATGGTCGATGGTCAACGCCTCGGTGTAATGCTCGATCGCCTCGTCGTTACGATGGAGGATGCGCGCGTTCACGGCGTAGATGAGGTGGTAATCGATGGAAAGCTTGCATGCATTTGTGATCGTTTGCAGCATGGCGATGTTGTCGCGGGCGGCGAAGATGCCGCGGTCGCCAGGCGTATTCATCGCCGTCTCCGTTCGCGTCTGCAGGGACTTGAGCATCCTGTCGGTATGCTCCGGCAACCACGAGTAGCGATAGAACGCGAACGCCGCCGCGAGCGTGGCCGCGAGGCGGCAGATGGCGCGCGCAACGGGACTACGCATCGGATTGATCCCACGAGATTGCGATTGCCGCCAGCGTGAGAAACATCAGGCGCGGCGCCGCGGTCTGCAGCGGAAACTGTGCGAGTGCCACGACGAAAAACGTCGCCGCCAGAGGCGCGCGGATGGCGTGGCCCACCGCCTGTTCGGTAGTCCGCGGCTCCATGGGACCGCGCCGCCGCCTCGCCGGAATGGCCAGCAATACCATCGCCCCCGCGAGCAGGGCGTAGCCTGGAAGGCCGGTCTCCGCCGCCACCTGCAGGTGATCGTTGTGCGTCTCACCGAAGTTCATCGGCCAGCCGCGCGTCCACGACGCGGGATACCGTTTCTCCAGCGCCATCCTCGTCAGCATGAAGTGATACTTGAAACAGCCGGGACCGACCCCCGTCACAGGATTCGCCCGCAGCATCTCAATGGCGGTCAGAAACGGGACCGCGCGCTCGGAGAAAAGGACCGGATAGTCGCGTTGTCTTGCCGCCGTGACCAATCGGCTGAAGTGTTCGCGGACTCCGAAGGACGGACGGAAAGCCACCACCACCAGGATGATAAGAAGCATCGCGGCGGCCAATGCCTGTTTCCACGGGCGCAGCAGCACGGCCACGATCGTGCCGGCTACGAACGCGATCATGGCCGTGCGCGTCTGGCTCATGGTGACGCCGCCGAAAAGCACGATCGCCGCCGCTCCGTACAACAGCCGCTGCCAGCCGCGCACCGTCACCGCCGCGACCAATGCAACCACCGCCGGCCCTACCAGCAACGTGCCGACGTCGTTCGGATTGCCGAGAAAGCCGACGCTCTGGCCGTGGCCTACGATCTCCGGCGGGAAGACAAACGGATTCCAGATGCGCAGCTCCTGCAGCGTCACCACGATCGCGTTCGCGAACGCGCCGGCGAAAACCACGAACAGCATCGGTATCCGAAGCGTCGGTGCGATCAGCCGCGTAGAGATGTAGACGACCAGCGCCGCCGCGACCGTGACCAGACTTGCTTCGCTCAAGGCGCGGTTCGACGACGTAATCGTCGTCACCACGCACCAGACCGCGATCGCGCCGATGAGGAACCACTCGCGCCGCGGAATGGTCCTGAGCGCATCGCGCCAGCGTGAGTGCGGCGACGTTGCCGCGAACACGGCGGTCAGCGCCAGTGCGATAGCCTCGGCGCGAAGCATCAGCTCTTTCGGCAGCCGGAACGTTTCGAGCGCCCCGCCCGTGTAGAGGATGGGAATCAGAACGACGCCGGCGCCGAGCAACGTCACGGCGACGAGCCAGTACCACCTGCGATCGGCATTTTCGCGCGCCGCGGACCGTCGTTCGCGCATGCGGCGCAGAGTAGCATGAGCGTCGCGCACCTCCGGACATGCTGCCTCCTCGCGACATCGGCCGACTCCCTTCAACCGCCCTGGCCGCCTTCGTCGCCGCGAACGCTTCGTCGCTGCTCGAGGACGAAGCTCTGGCGATTCTCGACAACGCGCATTGCACCGCCGCCATCTGCGGAGCACTCGCGCGCGACCCGCGGCTGACCGCGTTCTACGCCGTCCGTCTTCGTCTGGTGCGGCATCGCGCCACGCCGCTGACGCATGCCGTGAAGCTCGTGCACTACCTCCACTGGCCCGACCTTCTGCGGCTGTCGGTCGATGTGACCGTGCTGCCGCAGGTGCGCCGCGCGGTCGACGAGCAACTCCTCGCGCGCCTTGCCAAGCTCTCCCTCGGCGAAAAAATCGCGGCCGCGAAGCGCTGCAGCGCGGCGATGATCAAAGCGTTGCTCTTCGATCCCGATCCAAACGTATTCGCGTCGCTGCTGAATAATCAGCTCATTCGTGAGGAGGATCTGCTGCTCCTCGCGGCGTCCGACTCCGCCTCGGCCGAAAAACTCCGCCTGCTGGCCGCCGATCAGAAGTGGTCGTCGCGCTACGCCATCCGCCGCGCGCTGGCCGTGAATCCGGGCACGCCGCGATCCGTCGCGGCGTCGCAATTGCGCTTTCTGTCGCAACGCGACCTGCGCATCATTCACGGCGATCCGGCCACATCCACGTACCTCCGGCGCTGCATCGAGCGCAACGAGCCAGCCCTTTTCCCGCGCGCGACGGAACGAATTGACTAAAATGGCCCGAATCCCATGCCGGACCAGGAACCCCAGCCGCAACCCTCGGAGCTCGCATCGTTCGGTGAAGAACTTCGGCGCGAACGGGAAATCCGCGGCATCTCCCAGAAGGAAATCGCCGACGCCACGAAGATCAGCAAGCGCTTTCTCGACGCCATCGAGCGCAATGACCACAAAACGCTGCCGGCGCCGGTCTTCACGCGCGGGTTCGTGCGCGAGTACGCGCGCTACCTCGGCCTCAACGCCGATGAGATGGTGAACCGCTACAACTTCGCCGCCGTCGGCGATGACCGCATCGAACAGTCGCCGCACCTCGACCGCCTCACCACGCCGCAGGCGCCGCCGCCCCTTCGCAAGAAGGCGCAGCCGAAAGGCATCCCGCCGCCATACGCCCGCGTCGACCGCAACGTTTACATCCTCATCATCGTCGTGATCGCGCTGGCCGGCGTCAGCTACTGGGCGCTCAAGCACCGCCGGGAAACGCGCGCGAACGAGGAGCGCCTCGCCGCCGAAACCAAAGCCGCCGCCGTTCCCGCTCCGGCCGCTGCGCCACCGGCCGCGCCCGTGCAGACTTCGAGCACGTCCACGCAACCGCCCGCCGCCGCTCCGGCCAAACTGGTTCTGAATCTCGATGTCACGCAGACGTCATGGATCACGCTGGAAGCCGACGGCGAGCGGCTGATCAACACCCAACTGCACAGCGGTTTTCACCGCACTGTCGAAGCGAAGGACAGCTTCAAATTCAAAACCATCGGCAACGCCGCCGGCGTGACGCTGACGCTCAACGACGTTGCCGTACCGTCGCTCGGTCACGACGGCCAGGTCTTGCATGACGTCGGTCT
>DATART010000207.1:0-2221 GCA_036264035.1 Thermoanaerobaculia bacterium
CGAGCCGCGCCACAGGCGAATACGACTTCATCTCGCGCTTCTTCGCCCCCGGGTCCGGCGTCGACGAAGATCCGGTCACGGGTTCCTCTCACTGCTGCCTCACGCCGTACTGGGCCGAACGTCTCGGCAAGACGGAGATGAACGCGTACCAGGCCTCGCCGCGCGGCGGCGCCATCCGCGTCCGCCTCGACGGCGACCGCGTCAAACTGGCCGGCCACGCGGTAACCGTTCTGCGCGGCGAACTGGTGGCGTGATCACCATCGCGCGCGCGGACGACCTCAACATCGTCCGCGAGCTGATCAGCGAATACGCGAACGCCCTCGGCGTCGATCTTTCATTCCAGGATCTCGATCACGAGCTCGCGACACTCGAAACGTTTTACGAGCTGATCCTGCTCGTCCGCGATGACGATCACGTCGCCGGCTGCGTCGCTCTCCGCCGCATCGACGACGAAATCTGCGAGATGAAGCGGCTGTACGTGCGGCCCGCGTTTCGCGGCCTCAGCGTCGGGCGTGATCTCGCGGAACGCATCATCGACGCTGCCCGCGATCGCGGTTACAGACGGATGCGCCTCGACACGCTGCCGACGATGACGGCTGCCATTCCGTTGTACCGCGCGCTTGGGTTTGTCGAGATCGAGCCGTATCGATTCAACCCGATCGCCGGGACTCGGTTCATGGAACTCGACCTTTCACTCGGATAAGGTTTTCGCGCCCTCATCGCTGAGTTGCCGTATCCTGACCGGTGGCAAGTCCTCCATCCCAATAGAGAAAAGGAAGTTTGCATGAGTGACATCCGTCCGACGGAGTTGCATACGCTTCACTTCGATCTCTCGCATGTGGCGGAGGCGAATCAGGAGTACACCTTTCACGTCTGTCTTCGCGAGCATCGCATCGCGCGGCACACGCCTGAGACGTTGCTCCGCGCGAGGAAGACGCATCCGTTTCTGCGCGCGGTGCCCGAATCGAACATCACGCACTACATCCATGTCGAGCTCCCCGCGGATGCGGTGGCGTTGACGTGGGTGACGACGCCCATCAGCGTCGATGGCGAGCCTGCGCAGCACATGGTAATGATGTCCATCCATGTTCCGCGCGCCGGCCATGCGAATGCAGTGGCGCTGTCGCGCCGCAACGGACGGCTCTGGAACGTGCATCCGAAACTGCAGCGCTTCGGAGTGACCGCCGAGCTGCTGCGTTCGCACCACGACGGCGACGGCGATTGGATCGATCCCGAATTTCCCGATCACATCACCGACTTCCAGGACGCCGTCGCAGCGTCGCAGGCGTTGCTGTTCCATCATCCGAGCCTGATCAATCTCAGCCTCGCGGACGGCGGCGCAATTCCGGCCTACATCCTCAACAACTGCATCACCGCGGCGATCGACGAGACGAAGTCGCTGCCGATCACGATCTTCGGCCTCAAGGACCGCTGGATGAAAACCGTGGCGGCGGTCGACCAGGATGGAAAGCCGCTGATCGATCCCGTTACCGGCAAGCAGGTCTTCACGCGCGTTCTTCACCCGAGCGTCGAATCGGCGATGCGTGGTCCGCTCGGCGGCGCCATCCGTCTCTCGCGAGACGACACCGTTCTGGAAGGGCAGCAGTGGACGGTGCAGCAAGGCGTGGCTTCGGCACCGTACGGCGCGCGGTCACAGGACCATCGAGGAATCCTGCACGCGGCCCTCGAAATCGAACGCGACGAGACGCGCGTGGCGGCGGACGATCCTTACAAATGGGCGCTCGCCAACTTCACGCCCGGCAGCGGCCTCGAAGTGCAGTCGCAGGTCTTCTTTACGCCTGCTCCTTCGACGAACACATGGAGCGGCAGCGGGATGTGGTCCGATACCGAGGCGGTGTCGCCGCTGGACGGACCGACGATCAAGGAGCTGCTGGCCGGGAACGTCTTCGTCAAGATCGACACGCCGGAGCATTCCGGCGGCATTCTGCGCGGGCAACTGATCCCGGGTCCGATCATCGACGGGCAGCCGGTCACGTTCACCACACAACTCGCCGGCGCGGCGGTGGTGCCGCCGGTGACGTCCACCGCGGCGGGCAGTGGCACGTTCAATCTGAACAGCGTCCGCACCGGCCTGACGTACTCCGTCTCCGCCACGAGCCTCGGCGATTCTGCATCGGCGACGTTCGGCATCGGCGCGGCGGGCGTGGGCGGCCGCGACGTCCGCCCGTTCCCCATCGCGAATCAAACGGCGTACGGCACG
>DATART010000249.1:0-3135 GCA_036264035.1 Thermoanaerobaculia bacterium
TGTGCCGGTGATCCAACGGTTTGCGCCGGTGATCCAACGGTTTTGCACGGTGATCCGACGGTTTGCAGGGTGAATCACGCGGCTCACAAGCTGGGTCAGCTGGATCACACGTTAGGTCAGGCGGATCACACGTCAGGTCAGACGGATCACACGTCAGGTCAGGCGGATCACACGTTAGGTCAGACGGAGTACACGTTAGGTCAGGCGGATCACACGTTAGGTCAGACGGATTACACGTTAGGTCAGACGGATTACACGTTAAGACCGGCGGATCACACGGACAATCACGCGGATCAAACACGCGAGGCTCGGGTTACAAAATCAGCCACTGCACTTGCCAAAGCACAGACACTCTTGTCTGTGCTGGTGAGGCTCGGGACGCGGGTGAAAATCAACGGTATCGCCCATTTCCTCACACACCGTGAGCCGCCGGAGGAACTGCGCTGTCAGAACTCGACCGAATTTCGTCGGCGCGCGAAGGCGCGCGGAACAATCCCAGCCCCGCGCTTTGCGCGGGGAAACGAGCATGCACGCAGGTTGTGGCCGCCGTCGTCGGCGCATACCCGAACCCCGCGCAAAGCGCGGGGCTAGGATTGCAGAGCGCGCCTCGCGCGCGGCCGAAAGCCCGCGAAGCACCGCCTCATTTCTTTACAACCTCTGAGCAGGCTGCGCACGCACGCCTTTGGCGGGTGAGTCGAGAGGCGTCTGGAATAAAACGCAGGTAGTGTCCTAAATTAGGACACTACCCTCTAATTCACCCACTCGCCGCCGCGCATCGTGCGCGTGACGAGATTCACGCCGAAGTGGTAGACGAGGTGGAGGTAGTTCGGGGCGTCGAGCAGGACAAGGTCGGCTCGTTTGCCGGGCTCGATCGAGCCGGTTTCGTTCGCGATTCGCAGCGAGTGCGCGCCGTTCAGCGTGGCGGCGATCAGCGATTCTTCGACGGTCATCTTCATCTGCAGGGTGGCGAGCTGCATCACCATCGGCATCGATTCGGTCATCGACGTTCCGGGATTGCAGTCGGTCGAGAGCGAGACGATTGCGCCCGCGTCGATGAGTTGGCGCGCGGGAGCGTAGCGGTCGGACATCAGGAAAAAACTCGTCGCGGGAAGGAGATTCGCGACTGTGTTCGATGCCGCGAGCGCGGCGATGCCGGAATCCGAGATCTGCATCAGATGATCTGCTGATGCGCAGCCGAGGGAGGCGGCGAGAGCGGCGCCGCCAGTGTCGGAGAGCTCGTCGGCGTGCATGCGCGGGATCAGGCCGAGGGCGGCGCCGGCGCGGAGGACGGCATCGCCCTCTTCGTTCGTAAAGACGCCGCGCTCGACGAAGACGTCGCAGAAAATCGCCAGCGTCTCCTCGGCGACGGCGGGAAGAATCTCGCCGATCACAGTCGAGACATAGCCGCGGCGCGCCGTGGCGCTGCTTCGTCCCTCGGGCGGAAAATCGTGCGCGGCCAGGCACGTCGGGATGAGGCGTACGGGCGACTGCTGATTCGCGTCGCGAATGGCACGCAGCTGTTTCAGCTCGCTTTCGGCCGATAACCCGTATCCGCTTTTCGCCTCGGCAGTCGTCGTCCCGTAGCGCGCCATCGTCCGGGCGCGCGCGAGAATATTGTCGACGAGATCTTGCTGCGAGGCGGCTCGCGTCGCGTGAACGGTCGACGCGATCCCGCCGCCGGACGCGGCAATCTGTTCGTACGTTTCGCCCTGGAGACGCCGATTGAACTCCGTCTCGCGGTAGCCGACGAATGGAAGATGCGTGTGCGAGTCGACGAAGCCGGGCACGGCGGTGGCGCGATGCGCATCGAAATCGGAGTCGATGGTTTTTCTCAGATCAGGATCGATGTCGGACTCGCGACCAACGAATGCGATGTGGCCGTCGCGAATGACGATGACCGCGTTGTCGTACAGCGCTAACTCGCGCATCGCGCGGCCGCGCAACGCGCCGCGGCCGAGGGGCGTGGCCACCTGAGACAGATTGCGGATCAGCAGTGCCAGCGCTACGACTCCCGCGCCCGGAACATCGCCGTGATCGGCTGCTCGTTCGCTTCCTGCTCGGCGTCGAGCATCACTAGTTGCTGCATCGTATCGAGCATCGACTGCAGCTTGTTACGGTTGCCGCGGCGTTCGATCTTCAGATCCTGAATGGCGCGTTCGAGATCGCCGACGCGGGCCATGGCCTGCGACGTCAAGCGATCCGAAAGCATCTCGGCATCCTTCACGATCAGCTCCGCCTCTTTGTGCGCGTTGGCCCGCACGTCTTCGGAGACTTTCTGCGCGGAGAGCAGCGTGTCTTTGAGGATGCGCTCGCGGGCGTTGTGCTCGTCCAGCTCGTCGCGCAACATGGCGTTCTCGCGCGAGAGCCGGTCGACGTCCCTGACCAGCCGCTCGATCTCCTCGGCGATCAGGTGCAGGTAACCGCGTACTTCGTCGACGTTGTAGCCTTTCAGGCCGCGCGCGAACGTCTGCTTCTGAATATCAAGCGGTGTAAGACCTTGCATCGACACCCTCCCGTCACGTGGTATCGGGAAAGTATACGCGCGCGAAAATCTCAGCCGCGAAAGACGAACGATCGGTAGAGGTAATCCGCAACACCGCGGATGATGTAGATCGCCAGCAGGAGCAACAGCGGCGACCAGTCGATGCCGGCGGTCTTGTGCGGAGGCACGAGACGGCGGAACGGGCGCAGGAACGGGCTGGTCATGCGCGTGAAGATGTCGTTGAGCTGATTGAGGATCACGTAGGCCTGTTTGTAGCGCCAACGGAACGACGTCTGCGCGGCGAAGAAGAGCAGCCAGGAGATGATCACCCAGATCAGGACGATCCACTGGAGGACGCCGAGGACGATCTGGAAGGCGTTGTAGAACGGTGTAATGAGTCCCATTCAGTCTCGCAAAATCGAAAGTTTATCGCGCAACGGTTGACGGAGCCTTGGGCTGCTTACGCCGCCGGCCGTGCCGGTCGGCTCCCGAAAATGGCGCGGCCGACGCGGACGATCGTCGATCCTTCCTCGATCGCGGTTTCGAAATCTTCGCTCATACCCATCGAAAGATGCCTGAGGCCGAGCGCGTCGCGCATCGACCGCAGCTCGCGAAAGTATGGACGCGACTCTTCCGGAGTGCCAATCGGCGGG
>DATART010000255.1:0-3623 GCA_036264035.1 Thermoanaerobaculia bacterium
AAAGATGTTTGCTTATATCCCAGATCGCCTTCTTTGCGTCGAGCTTCGCCGCACAAAACACCCGAATATCATCAACATACCTAAGGTGAACGTAGCCATCGCGTCGTAATTTGCGATCTAGTGTTGCCAAGTAAAGCTTAGCGAGGAGGTCACTCGCTGAATAGCCCTGCGGAATGCCTTCGTCGCGAGGAAATGACCACTTGCGAAGGCATTCCTGGAGAAGAGTTAAAACATCTTCCTCAACGCCGATGCGCCGAAGATCACCAACGACCTTCTGAATGGGAATGTTGTCGTAGAAGCCCGTGATGTCTGTTGTAACAACTTGCGTAACGCCTCGTTTCAACGCTGCTATCGATTTCTGTCGCCACTCGCGCCAGATGGTGAAGTCATGTTTGGTCCACTCTATCGAGTCGGAATCGTCGGTGGTACGATATGCGATGTCGAGGGTTTCTTCGGTCGGCGTAACGTCCGCGTGGATGTTCGGGTAGGCTCGTCCGACCAGACAGTTATACACGACCGCATCTTCGGCTTCTAAGACCGTACCGGGTCTGATCATGAATCCTGGCTTCGGAACCGAACAACGCCGCGCCGGCTGCGCGTGATATCCCTGCGCCAGGTGGTCCGAGATATCTGTAAGCCAACGTTCGAGGTTGCTTTCGATCCACGCCGTCATTAACGGATGGTCGACAAAGCACCTGTTCGTCAAGTCGCGTTGATATCGCTTCCACGCGAGCGTAAGTTCGTCGAGATCAACTTGCATGGATCGATTTTACGTCTTATCGATGTCGTATTGGCGTAACTTAAAGCGGACCGCTACGCCGAACATCGCGGACAATAGCGTCTAGTTAAGAGTTGGGCGACGACGATTCTGACGGGGCGCGGTCGGGGTCAGGGCCAATGGTCATCTGATGAGGTGCGTACCGGATCACCGCAGACCGAGTGGCGAACTGGCTGTCGCTGCCAGAAAGCGATGAAAACGTTCGGATGCGGCTACGTCACGTGCGGGTAAGCGGACGCTGCAACAGATCATCAGAACTACTCCGCCTTCATCGCACCCGCCAAATCGATCCGTCGCGCGAGCCTCGATGGAACCAATCCCGCCAAGAGCGACGCGATGAACGTCACTAACAACGACGCAGCGATCAATCGCACTGGCGTGTGGAAGGCGATCGTCCAGCCGAAGGATTGTTTGTTGATGACGTAGATGAGGATCCAGGAGAGGGCGTAGCCCATCGTTAGGCCCGCAGCCGTCGATGTTAGACCGAGGACGGAGGATTCGAGGACGAGCATGCGGCGGACTTCGGCGATGGACATGCCGAGGACTCGGAGGAGGGCCAGCTCGCGTTTTCGTTCGAGGATGAGGGCGGCCAGGGTGTTGATCACGCCGAGGACGGCGATGACGATGGCTACGGCCAGGAGGGCGTAGGTGATGAGGAAGGTCTGGTCGAAGATCCTCATCACTTCGCCGCGGATCTCGCCGTTGGTGACGGCGAAGGCGTGGTACTTCGGGCCGAACATTGTTTCGAGTTGGCGTCGCGCCGTGTCGCGGTCGATGCCGGGTTTGAGGTAGATGACGACGGTAGTGATGCTGTCGTCGCCGTAGGAGCGGACGTAGAGCGCGCGGTCCATGGCGATGACGCCGCGGTCGTTGGAGTAGTCGCGGTAGACGCCGGTGATC
Organism: Thermoanaerobaculia bacterium; assembly: GCA_036264035.1. Classification (GTDB taxonomy): domain Bacteria; phylum Acidobacteriota; class Thermoanaerobaculia; order Gp7-AA8; family Gp7-AA8; genus JADGNZ01. Next base: position 1,679 of record DATART010000255.1, read on the forward strand.
GGGAAGTTGCGCGGGCCGGAGGCGGTCGTCAGCGTGACGTCGTCGCCGACGTTTTTGTTGTACTTGAGCGCGAAGCTTTCGGAGACGGCGACGCCATTCCTGGCGACGGCGTTTCGCATGGCCTCGGACAGCGAACGCGGCGCAATCATCGGCAGGTCGCCGTATCGCGCCGCCACGTCGAAGTCGCCGCTGGCGACGGTGACGACTGCATCGCCGTACGCGACGCTGCGTCCGCTGGCGCGGTCGAAGGCGGCGATGAAGGGGACCTGTTTCAGGTCCGCGGAGATCGCGTTCGGGAACGCTGCTGCGTCGGCGTTCGAGAGGCCTTTTGCGGGACGGAGCCAGAGGTCGGAGCTGACGGTCTGGTCGACCCATACGCGGACGGTTTCGCGAAAGCTGCCGACCATCAACGCCACCGCGACCATCATGCCGATGGCGAGCGAGAGCGCGGCTGAGGCAATCGACGTGCGGCGCAGCGAGGCGGGGATCGATGCCGAGGCCAGCTCGCCGACGACGCCGAACATGCTTCGGTACGGCGCGCGCAGCAGGTTCGAGACGCCGGTGACGATCATCGGCGCGAGCGCGGAGAAGCCGGCTACGACGAAGAGAACGGCGATGTAACCGGCGACGGCGATTCCGTTCCATGCGGGCAATCGCGAGAGCAGCGCGGCGATGACGAAGCAGGCGGCGGCGATCGTGATCATCGTGCTCGTTCGCGTTTTCTTCGCTGTCGCTTGCGCGCCGGAGAGCAGCAGTGTTGGATGGACTTGCGCGGCTTCGATCGACGGTTGGATCGCGGAGAGCAGCGACAGAATCGTTCCCACTCCGACGCCCGCGGCGATGATCCCCGGCGTCAGCACGATGGCCTCCGGGGTCGAGCTGACGTATAGCGCGTTGATGGTGCGGCCGATTTCGCGGAGGATCAGCCAGGCCAGGCCGCGGCCGAGGGCGATGCCGAGAAAGGATCCGATCGCGCCGAAGAGGAGGCCTTCGACGAGAAACGCGCCGAAGATTTGCGTGGCCGAGGTGCCGAGGGTTTTAAGGACGCCGACGTCTTTGCGGCGGCGGAGGATCGAGATCAGCACCGTGTTGTAGACGAGGAACATGCCGACCAGCAGCGCCACGCCGGCCAGCGCGAAGAGGTTGACGCGGAAGGCGCGCAGCATCTTCTCGACGCGTTCGTTGCGGCGCGCGGGGCGTTCGATGCGCGCGCCCGGCGGGAGGATGGTTTTGATCGCGGCAAGCACCGCGTCATTCGGGACAATCAGATCGATGCGCGTGAGGCGACCGAGGTATCCGAAGCTCGCCTGCGCGGCAGCGATGTCGGCGATGGCGATCGCGCCGTTGAACGCCGTGGCCGGTCCGCTCGCTTCGAGTAATCCGCGGACGATCATCGTGCGGCGGATGCCTTTGATGTCGAGCGTGAGCGGCGATCCAAGTTTCAGTCCGTGCTCGCGTGCGAACGTGGCGGGGAGAACGACCGAATCGTCGCGCAGGATCGAAAAGTACGTCCCCGTATTGCGGTCGGTGACGACGCTGGCGTAGCGGTAGTCGCGGAAGTGGAGGTCGGAGAGGAGGTCGACGGCGAGCAGGCGGATCGGTTGCTGCCATGGCTCGGCCATCCCTTCGACGTCGATCACCGGCGCGAAGCGGACGCCGCGCGGCCAGAAGGGTTGGAGCTTCAACAGAACATCTTCACTGAGTCCCGCATCCGACACGATCATGTAGTTGGCGCGTCCGGCGACGGCGTCGACGGATTCCTGGAAGGCTCGCAACGCGCTTTGATTGGACAGGGCGATGGCGACGACGACGGCGACTCCGACGGCAATGCCGAGGATGGTCAACGCGGTGCGCTGGCCTTCGCGCAGGATGGGGCGGATTACGAGGGCTTTGAGGATCATGGGCGGGGGGGGGGGGGGGGGGGGGGGGGGGGGGGGGGGGGGGG
>DATART010000260.1:0-6071 GCA_036264035.1 Thermoanaerobaculia bacterium
AGGCGGTGGAATGCGAGGCCTGCGGCTGGCCAGGCTCATCTCCCACTCCCCACTCCCCACTCCCCACACCCCGCCGCTTGAACTGTTCCACAAACGTCGTCCTCGCAAATTTCGGCATCGCCCGTTGCTTCGCGACGCCGCCGAGCGTTTTGAAAATCGGCAGCGACATCAGCGCGTTCGCCACGTCCGGCGCCACTTCGGCCAGGCGCGCCCACCAGTAGATCCAACCCATCGAGTACGCCGCGACCGGGCGCAGCTTCCGCGCGTAGTAGTGCGACAGGAACTCCGCCTTGTACGTGGCCATGTCGACGTTGACGGGGCAATCGCCTTTGCAGCCTTTGCACGCGAGGCAGAGGTCGAGCGAGTCTTTGACCGCCTCGTTGTTCCAGGTCGCGGGGATCGCTTTCCCTTCGAACATCTCGAACAGCAGCCGCGCGCGGCCGCGTGTCGAGTGCTCCTCCTCGCGCGTGACCATAAAACTCGGGCACATAGTCCCGCCGTCCATCCGCCTGCATTTGCCGACACCGACGCAGCGCACGACCGCGCGGTCCATCCGTCCTTCATCCTCGGGGAAATGGAAGTGCGTCTCGGGCGACCACGGCCGAAACTCGGCGCCGAGGCGGAGATTTTCCGTGGGGTGGTACGGCTTCACCACCTTGCCCGGGTTCATCTTCCACTCCGGATCCCAGAGCGACTTGAACTCGTTGAACGCCTCGATCAGCTCCGGGCCGAACATCTTCGGGAGTAAGTCCGCGCGCGACTGGCCGTCGCCGTGCTCGCCGGAAAGCGAGCCGTTGTACTTGATGCAGAGGTCCGCGGCTTCGTCGAGATACGACCGGAACTTCGCGATGCCCGCGGCCGACTCCAGATCGAAATTGTTGCGCGTGTGGACGCAGGCCTGGCCGAAGTGGCCGTACAGATCGCCGCTGTAGCCGTACTTGTCGAGGAGCTTGCGCAACTCGCGAAGGTACTTGCCGAGGTGCTTCGGATCGACGGCCGAATCCTCCCACCCTTCCCACGTGTGGCCCTTGCCCGGCACGAACGCGGTGGCGCCGAGGCCCGACTCGCGGATGGCCCAGATGTTCTTCTCGTCTTTCTTGTCGTCGTAAAGACGGTGCGAGATTTTGAACGGAGCTTGTGACAGAGCTGCGATCATCGTTCGAGCGTAGCCGTCCGACGCTTCCTTCGTTTCGCCGCCGAATTCGAGGAGCAGCCATCCTTTTCCGTCCGGCAGCAGATCGATCTTGTCGACGTTGAGCCCTTTCGCTTTCATGTCGGCGATGAGGTGGTCGTCGATGCCTTCGAGGCCGATCGGTTTGAATTCGAGCAGGCGCGGCACGTCGTCGGCGGCCTCGTAGATGTCGTCGTAGCCGAGAACCACGAGCGTGCGCGACGGCGGCGAGTAGACCAGCTTGCACCTCGCTTCGAGCACGACCACGCAGGTGCTCTCGCTGCCGACGAGCGCCTGCGCCACGTTGAAGCCATTTTCGGGAAGAAGCGCGTCGAGGTTGTAGCCGGAGACGCGGCGCGGAATCTTCGGATACTTCGCGCGAATGAGATCGGCGTACGTGTCGCGGATGCGCTTCAATCCCGCGTAGATCTCGCCGCGCCGTCCGCCGCCGGCGATGATCCATTCCAGCTCGCTGTCGCTCGTCGGACCAACGCGCATGCGCACGCCGTCATACGTGAGGATCTCCAGCTCTTCGATGTTGTCGACGGTCTTGCCCGACATCAATGCGTGCACGCCGCAGGAGTTGTTGCCGATCATCCCGCCGAGCGTGCAGTGCGTGTGCGTGGCGGGATCGGGGCCGAACGTCAGCGTGTGCTTCTCGGCCGCGTTGCGAAGATCGTCGAGGATGATGCCCGGCTCGATGATCGCGAACTTTTCGTCGACGTTCAGCTCGCGGATGTTGTGCATGTACTTCGAAAAGTCCATGACCACCGCCACGTTGCAGCACTGCCCCGCCAGCGACGTCCCGCCGCCGCGGCTGAGGATCGGCGCGCCATGCTTGCGCGCGAGGGCGACGGTTGCGATGACGTCGTCCGCATCGCGCGGCAGAACGACGCCGATGGGAACTTGGCGATAGTTCGAGGCGTCCGTCGCGTAGAGCGCGCGCGAGCCGTCGTCGAAACGCACTTCCCCCTTGATCGCGCGCTTCAACTCCGACGCGAGGATTTCCGCGTCGACGTTCAGCGTCTGGATGCGGTCGTGATGCTCGATATGCGGCCGCACGGCGCGATCGTTTTCGAACGGAATCGGATCGAAGCGCCGGTGTTCGTCGCGCTCCTTCGGCGACGACGCGCCGCCTACGGCGAGATTGGTGGGATGGGTGTGCTCAGACACTGGCGCCGTCCTTTGTCAGCTGCTCTGCGGGCTGACGTCGCGCGCGGAGGCGCGCCAGACAATGCAGCCCCGCGCTCGGCGCGGGGTAACGGTGCGCCAGCGAATTTGCGGCCGCGGAGGCGGCCGCAACATGATCTCGCGCGGCATTTTGTGATGGCCGCCTCCGCGGCCACGAATTTCGTTCACGCTCGTTACCCCCGCGCAAAGCGCGGGGCTGTATTGTCAAGCGCGCCTTCGCGCGCGGCCGAACGACGGAGCGCTCCTCACCGGTGGCGTGCGTGCGCTCAAACACGGAAGCGCTCCGCGTCCTGCGTTTTCAATTCGACGCCGAGGCCGGGGCGGGAGAGGTCGGGAACAAGCGCGCCGCGGGACGGGGCGGCGAATCCGTCGAAGAGCATCGATTCAATCCTCGCGTGATCGAAAAAGTATTCGAGATGGCGCAGCGGCAGGAGCGCGCAGCCGAGTGGGCGGTGCAGCGACGGCGCGCAATGCGCCGAGAGCGGCATCGAACGCGCCTCGCAGATCGCCGACGTTTTGATAAAGCCCGTGATGCCGCAGCAGCGCGTAGCGTCGGCCTGCAGCACATCGACGGCTCCGGCGGCAATCATCTGATCGAAGTACATGATCTCGTAGCCGTACTCGCCCGCTGCGATTTCCATGCTCGCCGGCGCCCGGTCGCGAAGCAGGCGCAGACCTTCGAGATCGTCCGACGACACCGGCTCCTCGAACCAGCGGACATCGTATGCCGAAAAGATTTCCGCCTGCTCCAGCGCGAGCTTGCGGCTGTACGCTCCATTGGCGTCGACGAAAAGCTCGGCTTCGCCGATGGCGTCGCGCGCGGCGGCGACGCGTTCGCGGTCGGCGCGCGCATCGCGTCCGATCTTCATCTTGACGCGCGGAACGCCATCCGCGACCCAGCCGGCGAGCTGCTTCCGCAATTCATCGATCGAATACGACGTGAATCCGCCGCTGCCGTACACCGGCGCTGCATCGCGAACGCTGCCGAGCAGCGTCACCAGCGGAACGCCGAGGAGCTTCGCTTTCAAATCCCACAGCGCGTTGTCGACCGCGGAGATCGCCATCGCCGCGATGCCGCGCCGGCCGATATTGCGCACGGAGCGGATCATCGCCGCCCAGGCGGCATCGATGGCAAAGGGATCGCGGCCGAGGACGATCGGTTTCAACCGATCGTCGATCAGGGTGGCCGTGGCGACATCCGCGTACGAGTAACCGAAGCCGGTCACGCCGCGCGCGTCGATGTGTACCGTAACCAGCGTCGTCGAATCCCACTCCGCCGTGCCGTCGGATTCAGGCGTCGCGGTCGGGATTTTGTACGCCGCTACGCGGAGGTTGGTGATCGTTTCCATTGGGTTAGCAACATCAGGCCCTGCATCTTGCAAAAGCACAGACAAGAGTGTCTGTGCCACACCGGCAGGATCAATGTGGCACAGACACTCCTGTCTGTGCCGGGGAGGCTCGGGACGCCCGAGAAGATGACAGCTCCCACACCCCACTCCCTACTTAAACGTATCCATCAACTGCTTCATCGAATCGCGAATGATTGCGCTCCGGCTCGGATCGTGGAGCAACGACGTCACGAAATTCTTCGCCTGCTCGAACGTGATGTGCGGCGGGAGCGGCGGAACTTCAGGATCGGTTCGGAAGTCGAGCACGCACGGCCGGTCGGCGGACAGCGCTTCGTCCCACGCCGCACCGACGCGTGAAGGATCCTCGACCCGAATCCCCTTCAGCCCGATCGACGACGCAAACGCCGCATAGTTGAACTCCGGCAGCTCCTGCGACGCCTTGAACTTCGGATCGCCCGCCATCACCCGCTCCTCCCACGTCACCATGTTCAAGTCGTGATTGTTGAGCACGCAGACGAGGAAGCGCGGATCGCTCCACTCCTTCCAGTACTTCGCCACCGTTAGCAGCTCGCCTGTGCCGTTCATCTGCATCGCGCCGTCGCCGCAGCAGGCGATGGCCACGCGATTCGGAAACGCAAACTTCGCCGCGATGCCGTACGGAACTCCCGGTCCCATCGTGGCCAGGTTGCCCGACAGCGATCCCATCATGCCGCGGCGGAATCGGAGATGTTTCCCGTACCAGCTCGCCGTCGACCCTGAATCCGCCGAAAGGATGCAGTCATCCGGCAGCCGTTTGGACAGCTCGTGAAACACGCGCCGCGGATTGATCCCGTTCACGGCGTCGTCCATCGCGCGTTCATCCATCAGCGTCCACCAGTCGCGGATCGACGTCTCCAACGTCTCGCGCCACGTCCGGTCCGTCTTCCGCTGCAGCATCGGGATCAGCGCGCGCAGCGTCTCCTTGCTGTCGCCGATGAGATTGACCTCCATCGGATAGCGGATCGAGAGCTGCCGTCCATCGATATCGATCTGCACCGCCCTCGCCTGCCCCTCCTCGGGCAAAAACTCCGGATACGGAAAGCTCGATCCGACCATCAGCAGCGTGTCGCAGCCGGCCATCATTTCGTAACTCGGCTTCGTGCCGAGAAGGCCGATCGTGCCGGTGACGAAAGGGAGATCGTCGGGGAGCGCGGACTTGCCGAGAAGCGCTTTGGCGACGCCGCAGCCGAGGATGTCGGCGACGGCGACGACTTCATCCATCGCCCGGAAGGTGCCTGCGCCGATGAGCATGGCCACCTTCGTCCCCGCATTCAGCACGTCCGCGGCACGTTTCAGATCCGCATCCTCGGGGACGATGCGCGGACTGCTGTAGCCGACGCCGGAGTGCACGGTGGAGTGCTTGTGCGGCGGCTCCTCGTACTTCTCCTCCTGCAGATCGTTCGGAATGATGATGCACGTGACGCTGCGCTGCGCCCGCGCGATGCGAAAGGCGCGATCGATGAGATGCCGCAGCGCCGCCGGCGCCATCGCCGTCTGGCAGTAGTCGCTCGCGACATCCTTGAACAGATTCTGCAGATCGACCTCCTGCTGATAGCTCCCTCCCATCGCCAGCCGCGAAGACTGCCCGACGATCGCCACTACCGGCTGATGATCCATCTTCGCGTCATACAACCCATTCAAAAGATGGATCGCCCCCGGCCCCGAGGTGGCCATGCAGACGCCGACGTCCCCCGTGAACTTGGCGTGCGCACAAGCCATGAACGCCGCCATCTCCTCATGCCGCACCTGGACGAAGTCGATCGCCCCCTCAGCCCGCTCCAGCGCCCCCATGATCCCGTTGATGCCGTCCCCCGGATAGCCGTACACGCGATTGACGCCCCAGGCCTGGAGCCGTTGGACGAGAAAGTCGGAGGTAGTTTTCGCCATGCGCTCGGAGACAGCACAATCTGTGCGCGGTTCGAAGGAACACCGAGGGAGAATGCACGGACACCATGGCGCGCAAACCGAAACACGACGACGAGATGCGAAGTCACTACGACTTCTCCGCAGGCGTACGCGGCAAGTACGCGGCACGCTACGCGGAAGGAACGAACGTGGTCGTACTGGCACAGGGCGTCGCGGAGATGTTTCCAGATTCGGTCGCCGTGAAAGAGGATCTCCGAACCTCGTCAGTAATTCAGCTAAGCCGGTCAGAGGCAAAGCTGTATCCAAGAAGCGCGACAAATGATCGCGATCGATCACGGAAGCCCTAGGTGCTTAACTGGCGAAAGGCCGAAAGGGTTTTCGCCGACTCGCGTCACCTAGAGCGCGAACACCTCATTCATCAGCAAAGCCATCTCCGCCGATCGCGACTCCACCTC